>QHWK01000149.1 GCA_003223775.1 Acidobacteriota bacterium | reverse complement strand
GAAGAACAGCGGTACGTCGATGAGGATCATCTCGTACCAGCCCATGTTGTAGCGGATGACCATCGACGGGAACATCAGGATGCTGAGCACGCACATCAGGATGTAGTTGAAGTTCGCCGTCAGATGGAAGAAGGCCTCGGCCTTGACGCCGAACGGCAGCTTCGATCGCAGGATGCGCGGCAGCAGCTTGCGGCACGTCTGGATCGATCCTTTTGCCCACCGGTGCTGCTGCGACTTGAACGCGTTCATCTCGACCGGCACTTCGGCGGGCGCGATGACGCCCGGCACGAAGACGAACTGCCAGCCGCGCAGCTGCGCGCGATAGCTGAGGTCGAGATCCTCGGTGAGCGTATCGTGCTCCCAGCCGCCGGCCTCGTCTATCGCCTGACGGCGCCATACGCCAGCGGTCCCATTGAAGTTGAAGAAGCGGCCACCGCGGTGTCGGCCGCCGTGCTCGAGGATGAAATGCCCGTCGAGCAGGATCGCCTGGATCTTCGTGAGCAGCGAGTAGTCCTGGTTGATGTGGCCCCAGCGCGCCTGCACCATGCCGACGCGCGGGTTGCGGAAATGCGGCATCAGCTCGGTGAGGAAGTCGCTCGTCGGGATGAAGTCGGCGTCGAAGATCGCGATGAACTCGCCGCGCGCCACCTTCAGCCCGGCCTCGAGCGCGCCGGCCTTGAAGCCGGTGCGATCCGCGCGGTGGAAGTACTTGATGTCGATGCCCTGCTCCGCAAGCCGCCGCGTCGCGAGCTCGGCGATGCCGCGCGTCTCGTCGGTCGAGTCGTCGAGCACCTGGATCTCGAGCCGGTCGAGTGGGTAATCGATGCGGCACACGGCGGTGATCAGGCGATCCGCGACATACATCTCGTTGTAGAGCGGCAGCTGGATCGTCACGATCGGCAGCGGGTCGAGCGGCGGCTGCCGCGTCGGCTCCTTGTCGCGGTTCCTCATGTAGAGATACACGAGGTAGTAGCGATGCCAGCCGTAGATCGCGAGGATGATGAGGACGAAAAAATAGGCGGCGAGGGTGAGCGTCTCAGCGGGCGTCATGTTCCACTGGTACAATCATTTATATTACTGTCGGGTTTGAATGACGTCAAACAAGCAGCTGCAGGATCTCCTCGAGAAAGTCGCCAGCGGCGACGTCGATCCGGCCGACGCTCGCGAGCGGCTCATCGAAGCGTTCCGTGCCCGGCCGTTCGAGGATCTGGGGTTCGCGCGCGTCGATCATCATCGCTCCGTTCGTCAGGGCTTCCCGGAAGTCGTCCTCGGCTTAGGCAAAACCTCTGCCCAAATCGCGGCCATCGCCGCCGAGATCGTCGCGCGCGGATCCACGCTGCTGGTGACGCGCGCGAGCGCCGACGCGTACGAAGCGGTGAAGGCCGTCGTGCCGGGCGCAACGTATCACGCCGATGCGGCCGTCATCACGTTTCGTCAACAGGACGTAACGAAAGGTAAAGGAACCATCGTCATCGCCGCGGCGGGCACGTCGGACATTCCCGTCGCGGAAGAGGCGGCGCGGACCGCGGAGCTGATGGGAAACGACATCTGCCGCCTGTACGACGTCGGCGTCGCGGGGCTGCACCGTCTGCTCGGCGAGCGCGCGCGCCTGAGCGCCGCGCGCGCGATCATCGTCGTCGCCGGCATGGAAGGCGCGCTGCCGAGCGTCGTCGCGGGCCTGGTGGGCGTGCCGGTGATTGCCGTGCCCACGAGCATCGGCTACGGCGCGAGCTTCGGCGGGCTCGCCGCGCTCCTGGGGATGCTGAACAGCTGCGCGACCGGCGTGTCGGTGGTGAATATCGACAACGGCTTCGGCGCCGCCGCGATCGCGTCGCTGATCAATCATCTCTGACGATCGTCATGGCTGATGGCTGATGGCTGATGGCTGATGGCTGATGGGGCACGAGCCGCCATCGGCCATAGCCATCAGCCATGACGGTTTGGTAAACTTTCAGGTTCCCCTTATGCAGCCGAGCGCCCTGCGCGCCCTCGAATTCCACCGGATCGTCGAGGCCGTCGAGGGCTTCGCGCTCACGCCCATGGGCGCCGAGCGCCTGGCGCGGATGCAGCCGTCCACCGACGCGCGCCACGTCGCGCAGCTGCTAGCCGCGACCACCGAGACGACGCGCTACGTGGCGGCGCACGGCGTCTTCCCGCTGCGGGCGTCCGCCGAGCTGCCGCAGATTCTCGCCGCGCTCGCCGTCGAAGGCCGCGCGCTCGAAGCGCCGCGCCTCCTCGCGCTCGCGAGCTTCCTCGACTCGATCGACGAGTCGCGCGCCGCGATCCGCCGGGCGCCCGGCGCGTTTCCGCTGCTCGAAGCGGCGAGCGGCGGCGCCGCCTCGTTCAAGGGCGAGACGGCGCAGACGCGCGACAAGATCGATCCGTCGGGCGACGTGGTCGATCACGCGAGCCCGGATCTGCGGATGATTCGCGACCGCCTCCGCAAGCAGCGCTCGCGCCTGCGGACGACGCTCGAGTCGTACCTGCGCGGCAAGGAGACGGCGAAGTACCTGCAGGATCAGGTCGTCACCGAGCGCAACGGCCGCTACGTCCTCGTCGTGAAGGCCGAGCACCGCAGCGGGATCCCGGGCATCGTCCACGGCACGTCGACGAGCGGCGCGAGCCTCTTTCTCGAGCCGCTCAGCACCGTCGAGATCAACAACGACATCGTCGCGCTCGAGGAGCAGGAGTTCGAGGAGGTGCGGCGGATTCTGCTCGCGCTCACCGACGCGTTTCGCGCGCGCGCCGGCGACATGTCGCGGACGATCGACGCGGCAACCGAGCTCGACGTCCTGCAGGCGCGCGCGCGCTACTCGGACTCGATCGACGGGATCGAGCCGGCGCTCTCGACCGACGGCGCCTTCGAGCTGCAGGCGGCGCGGCACCCCCTCGTGAAGAACGCGGTGCCGGTGACGATCAAGGTGATCCCGCCGGCGACCGTGCTGCTCGTCACCGGTCCGAACACCGGCGGCAAGACGGTCGCGCTGAAGACCGCGGGCCTCTTCGCGCTCATGGCGCAGTCGGGGCTGCGCATTCCGGCGGCCGACGGCTCGCGCCTTCCGGTCTTCCGCTCGCTCTTCGCCGACATCGGCGACGAGCAGTCGATCGAGGCGAGCCTCAGCACGTTCTCCGCGCACATCACGAACATCGCGTCGATGGACCGCGCCCTCGCGACGCCGGCGCTCGTGCTCTTCGACGAAGTCGGCTCGGGCACGGATCCGATCGAAGGCGGCGCGCTGGGCGTCGCGATCGTCGATCGCTTCCGCCGCCGCGGCGCGACGGTGATCGCGACGAGCCACTACGACGCGCTCAAGACGTACGCGTCGACGACCGAAGGCGTGGCGAGCGCGGCGTTCGGCTTCGATGCCGACACATTCGCGCCGACCTATCAGCTGCTGTACGGCACGCCGGGCCGCAGCCTCGCGCTGGAGATCGCGAGCCGGCTCGGGCTGAACCCGGAGGTGGTCGCCGCGGCGCGCGAGAACCTCAGCGCGCGCGAGGCGCAGCTCGCCGAGCACCTCGCGAAGATCGATCGCGACATGCGCGACCTCGAGCACGAGCGGCGTATCGTCGCGAAAGAGCGCGAGACGCTGAGCGAGGCCGACGGCCGCATGCGCCACCGCGAGGAGACGCTCCGCCAGCGCGAAGAGGGCTTCCGGCGCCGGCTCACCGACGAGCTCGACGCGCAGGTGCGCCAGGCGCGCAAAGAGATCGACGACGTCATCGCGGATCTGAAAGCGCGCGCCGCGGCGATCGCCGCCGCGCCGCGCCTCGTGTCCACCGGCGAGACCGGCGCCGCGCGCCCGTCGGCGAGCACCGCGGCGGCCGCCGTTGTCGCCGTCGGCGACCGCGTGATCGTCGGCGGCCTCGGGCTCGAGGCGATCGTCACCGCGACGCACGACGGCACGGCGGAGCTCGACGTCCGCGGCAAGCGCATGCGCGCGAGCGTGCGCGATCTGAAGATCATCGCCGGCGGACAGCCGGCGCAGGGCCGAGTGAGAGTGAACGTCGACCTGCAGCCGCGCGAGACGACGACGTCGGATCTCAACGTGATCGGCTGCACGGTGGACGAAGCGATCGCGCGCGCCGAGCGCTTCCTCGACGAATCGCTGCTGACCGATCAGCGCGTCGTGCGGCTGATTCACGGCTACGGGACCGGTCAGCTGAAGCGCGCGCTGACCGGCTTCCTGCAGCAGCACCCGCTCGTCGCCCGCTTCGCGAGCGCGCCGCCCGAGCAGGGCGGGGGAGGCGTGACGGTGGTGGAATTAAAGGAGTAGGAGAAATTAAGAATTCTTGATTGCGTGATGCCACTATTTCCGCAGCAGTTCATCGACGACCTGCGCATGCAGGCGAACATCCTCACCGTCGTCCAGGAGTACGTACCGCTCAAGCGTGCCGGCACGTCGTACAAGGGCAACTGTCCGTTTCACAGCGAGAAGACGCCCTCCTTCGTCGTCCATCCGGACAAAGGCTTCTTCCACTGCTTCGGCTGCGGCGCCGGCGGCGACGTGTTCAAGTTCCTCGAGCTGCACGAGAAGGTCGGCTTTCAGGACGCCGTGCGGATGCTCGCGCAGAAGGTCGGCGTCGCGCTTCCGGAAATGGACGCGGCCTCCGAAGAGGGGCGGCGCGACACTGCGCTGCGCGAGTCGCTGCTGAAAGTGCATGAACTCGCCGCCGCGTACTTCCGCGAGCAGCTTGCCGCGCCCTCCGGCGCGCGCGCGCGCGCGCAGCTCGCCGAGCGCGGCCTCTCCGCGGAGACGATCGATCAGCTTGGCCTCGGCTTCGCGCCGAACGCGCGCGACGCGCTCAAGGCGCGCCTCGTGAAGCACGGCTTCAACGAGCCGCTGCTGATTCAAAGCGG
>QHWK01000148.1 GCA_003223775.1 Acidobacteriota bacterium | reverse complement strand
GACGACACCCGTCCATCCCTTGCTTTGGAGGAGCAGGCGACCGGCGTGCCGGAGATCGCCGAGCATGCTACGGCGCGGCGGCCGGGACGAGCGTCACGATCGTCATCCGGTCGGACGGGAAATACTTCCGGAACGTCTCCTGCAGGACCGGCGGCGTCACGGCATCGATGCGCTTCGGGCGCGTCAGAATCTCGCCGGGATCGCGATCGTAGACCTGGATCGTCTGCAGGCGGCCGAGCCAGTAGTCGTTGGTTCGCATCGCGGTCTCGTAGCCGCGGCGCGCCGACTCCTTCGCGCGGTTGGTGAGATCGACCGACGGCCCCTCTTTCTGCAGGCGCGCGATCTCCTGCAGCGCGCGCGCGACCATGGCGTCGAGGTTCTCGGGCGCCGCGCCGAACCGGATCTGGATGTGGCCGGCGCCGCGCTGCGGCAGCGGCTGCGAGAGACCGACCTGCACGGTGTAGGTCTGGCCGAGGTCCTCGCGCAGGATGTCGCGCAGCGCGATATCGAGGACCGTGTTCGCCGCGATCACGTACTCCTGCTCCTGCGGATCGATCGACGGATCGGCGAAGAAGCTGATCACCGATTGCGCGCGCGGCTCGCGGCCCGCCTCGACCTTCGCCTTCTTGTCCTCCGTCGGGAAGCGCAGCCCGACATCCTTGTAGCTCGACGTCCTCTTGCCGGTCGACGGCAGCGCGCCGACGTACTCGGCGACGAGCGGGATCGCCTCGTCGAGCTTGAACGCGCCGACCATGAAGAAGGAGAAGTCGGCGGCGTTCGCGAACCGCTCGCGGTAGAACGCGATCATCTTCTCGCGGTCGAGCGAGCCGACGCGCTCGGGCGTGAGCGGCTGCGCGGTGTAGTGATGCGACGTGTTCACGTCGGCGAGCTTCTCGCCGAAGATCTGGCCCGGCGACCGGCCGCGGTTCGCGACCGCCGCGTCGAGCTGCTTCTTCAGCAGCGCAAACGCCTCGGCATCGTCGCCGGGCGCCGTGATCTCCTGGTAGAGGAGCTGCAGCGCGGTCTCGAGCTGCGCCGGCGGCGCGCTGCCCGAGACGCCGTGCTGGCTCAGCGCGATGTACGGCCGCGCGGATACCAGCTTGCCCGTCAGCACCTTCTGCAAATCGATCGCCTTCAGGCCGCCGGCGCCCGCGGCGCTGACGAGCGCGGTCGCCATCGACGCGTCGAGGTAGTCGGCCGGCGGGGCGAGCGACGAGCCGCCCATCGCGTTCAGCGTGAAGAGAATCTGATCGTTCTTGAAGTCGGTCGGCTTGAGCCACGCCTCGACGCCGTTCGCGAAGCGGACGATCGTGACGCCGACGTCCTCGAGCGTGCGCTTCGACGCCACGGCGCCGCCGCTCGGGGGCTTCTCCATGAGCGCGCGGCTCGCGCCGGTGTCGGTCCACGGCGTCACGCGCGTCGCGGAGGCCGCCGCGATCGCCGCCTGGAGCTCCGCCTCGGTCGGCACTTTCACGCCGCTTTTCTGCGGCATCGTCGCGAGGATGACGCGGCTCTCGTCCTTGAGCAGCGAGCGCGCGAGCGCCGACGCGTCGGCGTCGGTGATGGTCGGCAGGAGCTCGTCGACGAGCTTGTACTCGTATTCGATGCCCGGGCTCGGCTCGTCGTTGAGGAAGTAGCCGACGTACTCCTGCGCGAAGGATCCGCTCTCGGTCTTGTCGCGCTCCGTGTACGCGCGCCCGTAGAACGCCTTCATCCACGCCTTCGCGCGATCGAGCTCGGAGCCGCTGAAGCCGAACTCGCGGACGCGCAGCGCTTCGGTCGCAAGCACCGCGACGCCGTCCTCGAGCCTGCCGTCCTCGACGCGCGCCTCCATCGTGAAGGCCGCGGCGTCGCGGCTCAGGCTGCCGTTGCTCACGCCGGCACCCAGGAATTTCGCGTCGGGCTTCCGCTCCAGCTCGCTGAAGCGCTCGTCCATCATGTGATCGATCGTGCGCGCGATCAGATCGCGGCGGTAATCGCCGACCGTCGCCTCCCCCTCGCGCGGCCGCTTGCGCACGATCTCGACGCTCGATCGCGTCAGCTCGGGATCGGTGACGACGCTCGCGAGCGTCTCCTGGTGCAGCGGCACGCGCCGGTCCGGCGGCTCCGCGGCCGGCGCACGCGCCGTCAGCGGAGAGAACGCGGTCTTGATCGTCTGCTCGAGCTGCGACGTGTCGGCGTCGCCGACAGCGATCACCGCGATCCGATCGGGCCGGTACCAGGTGTCGTAGAACGCGCGCAGCCGCGCGACCGGCGCGTTGCGGATGATCTCGGGCTTCCCGATCGGCAGCCGCTCCGCGTAGCGCGACCGATGGAAGAGGACCGGGAACTGCTTGTCGCGAATCCGCGATCCGGCGCCGAGGCCGCCGCGCCATTCCTCGATCACGACGCCGCGCTCCTTGTCGACCTCTTCTTTCGTCAGCGAGAGCCCGCCGGCGAAATCGGCGAGCGCCGTCACGGCCTTCTCGACGACCTCCGGCTTGTCGCTCGGCACGTCGAGCATGTAGACGGTTTCGTCGAAGCTCGTATACGCGTTCACGTGCGGCCCGAGCCGCGCGCCGATCGACTCGAAGTACGAGACGAGCTCGCCCGGCTTGAAGTGCGCGCTGCCGTTGAACGCCATGTGCTCGATCAGGTGCGCGAGGCCCTGCTGATCGTCCGCCTCGAAGAGCGATCCCGCCTTGACGGCGAGCCGCAGCGACAGCCGCTTCGCGGGCCGGCTGTTCTGGCGCACGAAGTACTTGAGGCCGTTCGGCAGCGTCGCGGTCCGGACCGCCGTGTCGAACGGGATCGTCGCCTGGAGATTGGGAGCTTGCGCCGCGAGACTGGCGGCGGCCGCGAGCGCCGCACACGTGCCGACGAATGCGCGTTTCTTCATGAGCACCTACTGGTCCGTCGTCTTCTTGTCGGGCGTCTTGTCCGCGTCTTTGCGCTCGGGCGCCTTCCAGTCGATGCCGCGCGCGTACTTCATCAGCCACGCGATCTCTTCGGCGTCGCGCGTCCGGACGTGATGCGGCTCGCGGAATCCGTGCGGCTCGCGCGGGAAGCGGATGAAGCGCGCCGGCACGCCGCGGTCCTTCAGGCCCTGGTAATAGATCATGCTCTGGCCGATCGTGTCGGTCGTGTCGCGCTCGCCGTGCAGCAGCAGCGTGGGCGTCGTCACCTTCGCGATGTGCGTGTACGCCGACTGCCGCCGGTAGTTGTCGGAGCTCTCCCACGGCGTGCCGCCGATGTACCAGAGGCGCACGTCGTGGTTGAAGCCCATCGCGTACTCCGACGACCAGTCGGCGACCATCGCGCCGAGCGACGCCGCCTTGAACCGCGTCGTCTGCGTGAGCGTCCAGCCGCCGAGGATGCCGCCGTAGCTCCAGCCGCGGATCGCGAGGTGATCGGGATCGGCGACGCCGTCAGCGATCAGTTTGTCGACGCCGCTCATCAGATCCTGGTAGTCGCCGCCGCCGATGTCCTTCATGTTGCCGCGCAGCAGCGCGTCGCCGTACGAGCTGCTGCCGCGGACGTTCGGTTCGAGGACCGCCCAGCCGAGGCTCGTGTAGACGTGGTCGATGCCGCGGAACGAGACGTCCCACGCGCCGGCCGGGCCGCCGTGCACCGAGAGCAGCAGCGGCAGCTTCGTGCCCGGCCGATAGTCCGCCGGCAGCCACAGCATCCCCTCGACGTCGAGGCCGTCCTTGCTCTTCCACGTGATCGCCTTGAACTGCGACAGCGTGAAGCCGGCCATTTTCGCGGCGTTCACGCGCG
This sequence comes from Acidobacteriota bacterium, assembly GCA_003223775.1. Taxonomy (GTDB): domain Bacteria; phylum Acidobacteriota; class Vicinamibacteria; order Vicinamibacterales; family CAVVIG01; genus QHWK01. The sequence continues at coordinate 201 of QHWK01000148.1, read as the reverse complement.
TGATCGGCGTCAGCGCGCCCGACGCCATGTCGATCAGGTTGACTTCGCCGGGCGTCGTCGGCGTGCTGACGACGGCGACGCCGCGGCGGCCGTCGGCGGACACGGATTCGACGCGGCCCGACCACTCGCCGGCGGCGACCGGCGCGACCGCGCCGCTCGCGACGTTCAGCCGGTAGACGGCGCCGCGCGCGCGCGTCGTCG
>QHWK01000210.1 GCA_003223775.1 Acidobacteriota bacterium | reverse complement strand
GTCGACACCGGCGTCGCGATCGCCACCGCGTCGATCTGCGGGTTGCGCAGCAGATCGCGGTAGTCGGTCGTCGTCTCGATCGTCGGGTACCGCGCCCGCGCTTTATCGAGCTGGTTCTGCCGCAGATCGCTCACCGCGATCACCTTGCAGCCCGCCTGCTCGTAGAAATTCCGAACGAGGTTCGGCCCCCAGTACCCGTATCCGATGATGCCTACGCCAATCACGACTGCCGACCTTTCAGCGCGGAGCGACGACCGCGCGCTTCTCGTTGTTTGCCACCATGCCGATGACCGCCGCGGGGACGCCCGCGACGATCGCGCCCGGCGGCACGTTCTTGGTCACCACGGCGCCGGCGCCGACGAGCGCGCCTTCGCCCACCGTGACGCCCGCCAGAATCGTCGCGTTGCTGCCGATGGACGCCCGCTTGCCGATGCGCGTCTCGATCAGCTCCCAGTCGGCGTCGGTCTGCAGCGAGCCGTCCTCGTTGACCGCGCGCGGGTAGCGGTCGTTGATGAACATCACGCCGTGGCCGATGAAGACGCCGTCCTCGATCGTCACGCCCCCGCACACGAAGCTGTGGCTCGAGATCTTGCAGTGGCCGCCGATCACCGCGCCGCGCTGCACCTCGACGAACGCGCCGATGCGCGTGTGATCGCCGATGCGGCACCCGTACAGGTTGACCAGCGCCGGCTGTGGAATCGAAACGTTTGCACCGAGCTCGACGTCCGCCGAAATCATTTCCGTGCTCCTCCAGCGCCCACGACTTCCACGGGACGGCGCCGCGGCCGCGACGCGACGGGCGCGCCCGCGTCTGCCTCCGCCGACGCGGCCGCGGAGCGGGCGTCATGGCGCCAGTGATGCTCGAGATAGACGACGCCGAAGTCCTTGCGCTCCGACGCCACCGAAAACGGATACGCGTGGCTCTGCAGATCGAGCGGACGGAGCCCCTGCGCATCGAGGATGCCGGCCGAAATCGTGTACGACCCGGGCAGCAGGTTCAGCCGGGGGATCACGAGCTCCACGCGCCCCTCGCCCTCGAGCGTGCCGAGCGCGCAGTCGTCCATGCGGGTGTTGATGCCGGCGCAGTAGAGGCCGTCGACGCCGTGGATGTCGATCGCGACGTGCGGCGCGCGCACGGGCTGCGGCGCGCGGTAGTGCACCTGGATGCGCATCGCCTGCCCCGTGTGGAAGAGCGGCGAGGCCTCGCCGTCGGCGCGAAGCAGCTGCACGTCGGTGATGTGAACCTGGTCGGCGGCGGGGCGCACGCGCGCCTCCGCGCCGCGCCGGCCGCGGCGGAATTCCGCGACGGTCTCCGCCGGCCGGCCGTCGAAGCGGACCGTGCCCTGCTCGACGAGAATCGCGCGCGTGCACAGATCGACGACCGCCGCCAGGTTGTGCGACACGAAGACGAGTGGCACGCCGCGCGCGAGCAGCTCGCGCATGCGCGCGACGCACTTCTCCTGGAAGCCGACGTCGCCCACGCTCAGCACTTCGTCGATGAGGAGGATGTCGGGGTCGAGGCTCGCCGCGATCGCGAAGCCGAGGCGCGCGTTCATCCCCGAGGAGTAGCGCTTCACCGGCGTGTCGATGAACGCCTCGACGCCAGAGAAGTCGACGATCGCGTCGAACTTGCGCGCGATCTCCGCGCGCGTCATCCCCATGATCGCGCCCTGCAGGTAGACGTTCTCGCGGCCGGTGAGATCCGGATGGAAGCCCGCCGCCACCTCGATCAGCGCGCCGACGCGGCCGCGCATCTCGATCCGCCCGCGCGTCGGCCGCAGAATCTTCGTGAGCAGCTTCAGGATCGTCGACTTGCCCGCGCCGTTCGGCCCGATGATCCCCAGCGCTTCGCCCGGGCCTACCTCGAACGACACGTCGCGGACGGCCCAGAATTCCTGCTCCGCCAGATCCAGCGGACGGCGGCGCCGCGCGAGCCCGCGCGCGAGCGCCGGCACGAGATCGCGCAGGCTGTCGTGCCGCTCGCCGCGGCGAAACTTCTTCCAGATCCCCTCGAAGACGACGGCGCTCATTTACAGGTTCTCCGCGAACTCGAACTCGGCGGCGTGGAACAGCAGCCACGCGCCGACGAAGGCGACGATCGACGCCGCCGTCGTGATCGCGAACGCCGGATTCGGCGCGCGCCCCTCGAGGATCACCGCGCGGAACGCGTCGATGATGTGCGTCATCGGGTTCAGCGTCAGCAGCAGGCCGAGCCGTCCGCCGATGCGGCCGATCGGATACACGACCGACGTCGCGAACATCCAGAACGCGATGACGATCTCGAACAGGTACTTCACGTCGCGGTAGAACAGGTTGCCCATCGCCAGGAGCAGCGCCGTCGCCGCCGTGAAGATCACCAGCGACAGGACGACGAGCGGCAGCATCAGCAGCGGCCAGCCGGGCGCGACGTGGTACCACCACATCAGCGCGACGAGGACGAGCGACGACACCGCGAAGTCGACGAGCGAGACGAGCACCGCCGAGAACGGAAAGATCTCGCGCGGGAAATAGACCTTCGTCACGAGGCTCGGGTTGCTGGTGAGCGACGTCACCGAGAAGCGCAGCGCGGAGGAAAAGAAGTTCCAGGCGACGAGCCCGCAGAACGCGTACACCGGATACGGCATGCCGACGTCGATCGCCGCGACGCGCGTGAAGATCACCGAGAAGATGGCGGTGTTGACGAGCGGCATGAAGATCGCCCACCCGAACCCCATCACCGTCTGCTTGTAGCGAAGCAGCAGGTCGCGCGCCGTCATGCGCACGAGGAGCTCCCGGTACTCCCACTGCTCCGCGACGACTTCCCGAAGGTTGTTCATTGCCTTCCAACTGAGCAAATGACTCTCCACGATGTGAACAGGTTGTAAACAGCTGAAAAATAAGGGCTAACAGGCTGGGAGCGGAGCGCGGGCAGGCGGCCTATCTTCTTGTGACGCGATAAAAGTCTGCCTTTTGAAACGGTTTGGCCGAAAGGACTTTACGGCGCTCAATTGACCGCGACCGACGCGCTCGTCGCAACCAGCATGTAGCTCGCGTTGAAGAAGCGAACGTCGTACGTGCCGGAGGTGTGCGGAACCGTGAACGTCACGGTCGCGTTCGGCGTGCCGACCGCAGGCAGCGTCTGGGTCCCGTCCAGGTACTGCCACTGCACCGGGTTGCCGTTCGCGTCGTAGAGGCCGACCCAGTCGCCCGGCGTGCCCGGGCCGTTGGCGACCGTCGCCGTGATGGTGTCGCCCGGCACCGCGACCGTCGTGTTCACCGTCACCGTCGCCGTCGTCGTCGTGACGGCCTGGCTCGTCGCGATCCACGTGTACTGCGCGTTGTAGAGGCGAACGGTGAAGGCGCCGGTCGTCGTCGGCAGCGTGAAGACGACGCTCGCATTCGCGGAACCGGCGGCGGGCAGCGTCTGAGTGCCGTCCAGATATCGCCACGCGACGTTGTTCCCGTTCGCGTCGTAGAGGCCCACCCAGTCGCCCGGCGTTCCCGGACCGTTCGCGACCGTCGCCGTCACCGTGCCGCCGATGCTGACGGTCGTGGCGTTGAGCGTCACGGTCGGGACCGTGCTCGTCACCGTGCCGCTCGTCGCCACCAGGATGTAGGACGCGTTGAACAGCTTCACGTAGTAGGTGCCAGGCGTGCCGGGCAGCGTGAACGTGATGCTCGCGTTGGCGATGCCGACCGTCGGCTTCACCTGCGTCCCGTCGAGATATCGCCACGCGATGTTGTTGCCCGTCGCCGCATCGTAGAGACCGACCGATGCACGTGTACTGCGCGTTGAAAAGGCGCGCGTTGAACGCGCCGGTCGTCGCCGGCAGGAGGAAGGCCACGGTGGCATTCGCGGGGCCGGCGGCGGGCAGCGTCTGCGTGCCGTTCAAGTACCGCCACGCGATGTTGTTGCCGTTCGCGTCATAGAGGCCGACCCAGTCGCCCGCCGTTCCCGGACCGTTCGCGATCGTCGCCGTCACCGTGCCGCCAGCGGTCGCGGTCGTCGCGCCAAGCGTGACGGTCGGCAGCGTCGAGGAGACGGTGCCGCTCGTTGCGACGAGCACGTACGCCGCGTTGAACAGCTTCACGTAGAAGGTGCCCGGCGTCGCCGGCAGCGTGAACGTGACGCTCGCATTCGCCTGACCGACCGTCGGTTTCACCTGCGTGCCATTGAGATACCGCCACGCCACGTTGTTGCCCGTCGCCGCGTCGTAGAGGCCGACCCAGTCGCCCGGCGTCCCCGGTCCGTTCGCGACGGTCGCGACGACGGCGCCGCCGACGCTGGCGGTGGCCGTGTTCAACGTGACCGTCGGGATCGTCGTCGTCACGGTGCCGCTGGTCGCGATGAGCACGTAGGACGCGTTGAAGAACTGCGCGTGGAACACTCCCGGCGCCGCCGGCAGGTTGAACGTGACGGTGGCGCTCGTGACGCCTGCCGCGGGCAGCGTCTGCGTAACGTTCAGATACAGCCACTGCACGTTGTTGCCGTTGACGTCGTAGAGGCCGACGAAGTCGCCCGGCAGACCCGGTCCGTTCGCGACCGTCGCGGTGAGGGTGCCGCCGGCGGTCGCGGTGGTTGCGCCGAGCGTCACGCTTGGCTGGCCGGCGATGCTGATGCGCACGCTCGCGGTCGCCGTCGTGTAGTTAGCGGCGTTGGCCGGCGTGAACGTCACCGACAGCGTCTGTGCGGCGTTGACGAGCGTGCCGGCGGCCGGCGTGTAGACGAACGTGCCGGCGACGCTGGCCGTGGCGTTCAGCTGCGCCGCGCCGAGCGCGGTTCCGGCGGCGACGTCGGCGGGCGCCGGCCAGGTGATCGTCGGCGTCGCCTTCAGCACGGTGATGCTGACCGTCTTCGACACGGTCGTGTAGTTCGTGCCGGCGTTCGGCGTGAAGGTCACCGACAGCGTCTGCGCGGCGCCGGCGTCGAGGACGGTGCCGGCGGCGGGCGAGTACGCGAACGTGCCCGGGACCGTCGCCGTGGCGTTCAGCTGCGTGGCGCCGAGCGCGGCGCCGTAGGTGATGTCCGCCGGCGTCGGCCAGGTGACCGTCGGCGTCGCCTTCAGCACGGTGATGCTGACGGTCTTCGTGGAGCTCGAGTAGTTGGTCGCGTCGGTCGGCGTGAAGGTGACCGAGAGCGTCTGCGCGGCGCCGGCGTTGAGCGTCGCGCCGGCGGCCGGCGAGTAGACGAAGGTGCCGGCGACGCTTGCGGTCGCGTTCAGCTGCGTGGCGCCGAGCGTCGTGCCGTAGACGATGTCCGCCGGTGCGTTCCACGTGATCGTGGTCGCGGCCTTGAGGACGTTGATGCTG
>QHWK01000209.1 GCA_003223775.1 Acidobacteriota bacterium | reverse complement strand
GCACATGCGAACGCGGCTAATTTGGACAGCACTGATTCCAAATTCCAAATTCCTAATTGGACAGCCGCACGACGAATGCCTCGCGGATAGCGGGGACCTTCCGCAGGTCTTCGACGGCCCTGTCGAGCGCCTGCGGCGCGGCCGGATCCTCGTCCACGTTGACCACGCCGATGGCGCCGGTCGCGTTGCGGCCGAGCGCGAAGCTGGCGATGTTCACGCCGTGGCGGCCGAGGATCGTCCCGACCTCGCCGATCACGCCCGGTCGATCCTCGTTCGCGATGATGATCATCGTCCCGCCGAGCGGCGCCTCGACGTCCACGCCGCGCACCGACACGAGCCGCGGGCTGTTCGGCTCGAACACCGTCCCCTCGACCCACCGCTCGCCGGCGTCGGTGCGCAGCTTGATCGACACGAGGCTGTGGAAGTGCCGCGACCGCGAGCTGCGCGACTCGACGATGTCGATGCCGCGCGCGCGGGCGGCGGCGCGCGCGTTGACGATCGACACGCCGCTCGAGAGAATCGGCCGCAGCACGCCGGCGGCCGCGCTGGCCGCCAGCACGTCGAGGCCGCGGCTCTCGACGAGCGCACCGTAGTACCGAACGCCCAGCGCTTCGATCCGCGCCGCGCCCATCTGCGAGACGACGCCGCCGAGGCGATCGGTCAGCCGAATCCACGGCTGCAGGCGCTGCATTTCGTCGGGGTGGAGAGACGGGAAGTTCACCGCGTTGCGGACCGTGCCGTCGCGCAGGAAATCGCGCACCGTCGCCGCTGTCTCGATCCCGACGAGCTCCTGCGCCTCCTCGGTTGACGCCGCGATGTGCGGCGTCGCGATCACCTGCGGCAGCTGCGCGAGCGACCAGTCGGAGGGCGGCTCGATCTCGAACACGTCGAGCGCCGCGGCGGCGACGATGCCGCGCTCGATCGCCCGGCGCAGCGCCGCTTCGTCGACGAGCTCGCCGCGCGCGGTGTTGATCAACCGGATGCCCGCCTTGCATCGCGCGAACCGCCGATCGTCGAAGAGATGGCGCGTCTCGGGCGTCGACGGCAGGTGCAGCGTCAGATAGTCGGCCGCGGCGCAGACCTCGTCGAGCGACAAGAGCTCGACGCCGAGCCCCGCCGCGATCTCCGTCGAGATGTACGGATCGTGCGCGACGACGCGCATGCCGAACGCGCGGGCGCGCTGCGCAACCTCCTGGCCGATGCGGCCCAGGCCGGCGATGCCGAGCGTCTTGCCGCGCAGCTCGGTGCCGAGGAAGCGCTTCTTCTCCCACCTGGCGTCCTTCATCGCGCGATCGGCGGCGGGAACCGATCGCGCCACCGCCAGCATCAGCGCGCACGCGTGCTCGGCGACGCTGATGCTGTTCGCGCCCGGCGCGTTGACGACGAGAATTCCGCGGCTGCTCGCGGCGGCGACGTCCACGTTGTCCACGCCAGCGCCCGCGCGCGCGATGATCCGCAGGCGGGGCGCCGCGTCGAGCAGGCGCGCGTCCACTTTCGTCGCACTGCGAACGAGCAGCGCATCGGCGTCGGCGAGATCGCCGGCGAGCGCGTCGGGCGTTCTGCCCGTCCGTGAATCTACTGTCCAGCTAGATTCCGATCGGAGCAGCTCGAGAGAGGATGCGGGAAGATCGTCGGCGACGACGATATGCATTGGGTCAGGTGAGAGTCGAGTTGTTCAGGTGGGTCACGTAGGGACCCACGCGACCTACATGACCCGCGCGACTCAATGAGCGGCGATGCTGCGCACGTAATTGACGACGTCCCACATCTGGTGCGCGGTCATCTTGCGGGCGTGCGGCTTCATGCCGGTGCTCTTCACACCGTCGCGGATCACGACGAAGATCTCGCCGTCGGTGGACCCGTGCTTCCAGTCGGCGTCGGTGAGATTCGCCGGCTTCGGGTTCAGCTCTTCGCCCATCGCGCCGTCGCCCTTTCCGGTATCGCCGTGGCAGCCGGCGCATTGTTTCTCGTAGAGCGCCTTGCCGGCCGCGATCGATTCCGCATTCGCGGCCACCGGATTCTTGAGCTTCGCCGCGTCGGGATGGCGATGCGCGCCGCCCTCGGGATGAGTGCCTGGATGCTGGTGCTCCTGCGGATTGCGCGCGGCGAGCGCGACTGACACTGCGCCCACGAGCATCGTCGTGATGAGCGCGTCGCGAAGGATTGATCGCATCGGTCGACTCTCCTGCAGTCCTCTAAGTATAATCCGTGAGTTTTGCACGGCTGCCCACGCGCGCTGTGGATCCGCCCTGACGTGGTGCAAACCGCTAAAACATTCCGAACTCTACGTAACAACCGCGTGAACGGCGGTCCTTTTCCACAGAGTTTTCCACAGATCTCGCGGAAAACTTCCGCGGCTGACAGGTGAGCTGACCTAAAAAATTATGGGTACACCGATCTCGCGCAACCATGCTCAGCTTGTCGTTCCCGACGATCCGATCATTCCGTTCATCGAAGGCGACGGCACCGGCCGCGACATCTGGCGCGCGAGCGTTCGCGTCTTCGACGCCGCCGTGCAGAACGCGTACGGCGGCAGACGCCGCGTCGCGTGGCTCGAGGTGCTCGCCGGCGAGAAGAGCTTCACGAAGCTCAACTCGTGGCTGCCCGACGAAACCGTCGACGCGTTCCGCAAGTACTACGTCGGCATCAAAGGTCCGCTGACGACGCCGGTCGGCGGCGGCATCCGATCGTTGAACGTCGCCTTGCGGCAGCTGCTCGATCTGTACGTCTGCCTTCGTCCCGTGCGGTGGTTCCAGGGCGTGCCGTCGCCGGTGCGGCATCCCGAGAAAGTGGACATGGTGATCTTCCGCGAGAACACGGAAGACATCTACGCGGGGATTGAGTACGTCGCGGGATCGCCCGAGGCGCGCAAGGTGCTCGACTTCTTCGAGAAGGAATTCCCGAAGGAGTTCAAGAAGATTCGCTTTGCCAGCGCGGCGGCGGCGGCCGAGTGGCAGCAGCAGCTCGAGTCGATCGGCGCGCCGAAGCGCAGCGTCGGGATCGAGGTGGGCGTCGGCCTCAAGCCGATGAGCCGCCTCGGCACCGAGCGTCTCGTGCACAGCGCGATCGGCTACGCGCTCAAGTACGGCCGCAAGAGCGTCACGCTCGTGCACAAGGGCAACATCATGAAGTTCACCGAGGGCGCGTTTCGCGACTGGGGCTATCAGGTCGCGAAGGATTTCTACGGCGCGCAGGAAGTGGACGGCGGGCCGTGGTGCAAGATCCCGGCGGGCAAGCCGGGCGCCGGGCTGCTGATCAAGGACGCGATCGCCGACATCACGCTGCAGCAGGTGCTGACGCGCCCCGACGAGTTCGACGTGATCGCGACCCCGAACCTGAACGGCGACTATCTCTCCGACGCGCTCGCGGCGCAGGTCGGCGGGATCGGCATCGCACCCGGCGGCAACATCAACTACGTCACCGGCCACGCCGTCTTCGAAGCGACGCACGGCACCGCGCCGAAGTACGCGGACCAGGACAAGGTGAACCCCGGCTCGGTGATTCTCTCGGGGGAAATGATGTTCCGGCACATGGGATGGACCGAAGCCTCGGACCTCCTCGTCAAGGGCATGGAGGGCGCGATCGCCTCCAAGCGCGTCACGTACGACTTCGCCCGCCTGATGGACGGCGCGACAACGCTGTCGACGTCCGCCTTCGGCGACAACATCATTCAGCACATGTAAAAAGAACGCAAAGGGAGCAAAGGCCGCGGAGCAGCAAAGGCGGGCGCGAATCTCAGGAGCATTCGATGAATCGCAAAGTGACAGTGGTGGGCGGCGCCGGGAACGTGGGCGCCACGGTGGCGCGCGGCGTCGCGGACAAACAGCTCGCCGACGTCGTCGTGATCGACATCGCGGATCAGAAGGCGGCGGGCGTGGCGCTCGACATGCTCGAGGCGTGTCCGATTTACGGATCGGACGCGCGCGTCATGGGGACGGGCGACTATGCCGAGAGCGCCGGGTCGGACATCGTCGTCATCACGTCGGGGGTGCCGCGCAAGCCGGGCATGAGCCGCGACGATCTGCTGAACGTGAACTACAAAATCATGCAGCAGGTCACCGAGCAGGTCGTCCGGCACTCGCCGAACTGCATCATCCTCGTCGTGTCGAATCCGCTCGACGCGATGGCGCAGGCGGTC
>QHWK01000208.1 GCA_003223775.1 Acidobacteriota bacterium | reverse complement strand
CGAGCACCGTCATGCCGAAGCCTTCCTCGAACGACGGCTGCACGAGCATCCGCGCGCCGACGTACAGATCGCGGCGGCGCGACGGATCGACGTAGCCGGCATATCGCACGCGTCCCGCGAGCGGCGGGCGGCCGATGCGATCGAGCCACGGCGCGGCGGCCTCGGTCGCGCGGCCGGCGATCACGAGATCGGGAAGCCCGGGACGCCGCGTCGACCCGCTGCCAGGACGATGCGCCATCAAGCGCTCGTACGCGTCGAGCAGGCCGCCGACATTCTTGCGCGGCTCGAGGGTTCCGAAGAACAGCACGTATCCGTCGCGCGGCGACGCCGTCCGCGGCGGCCATGCCGGCGCGCCCGCGGGACAGATCGCGATGCGCGCGCGCTCGACCCCGAGCCGCGTCTCGACTTCACCCGCCGCGAACGCCGACGAGACGATGATGGCGTCGGCGCGCCCGGCGTGCGCGCGGACGAGGGCCGGATAGTCGCGCCGGACCTCCGCGCGCGTGCGCTCGGGGTGCGAGAGAAAGTCCAGATCGTGAATCGTGATTACCTGCGCGGCGTCGCGCGCCGGCATCAGCAGCGGATGCGACGAGTGCGCGACGTCGAACGCGGCGCCGGCGATCGTCTCGGCCGGCGGCCACCCCAGGCGATGCCACGCGAAGTTGAGCACGCTGACCGGCACGCGGCGATCGATCGCCGCAACGCCGGCGAGCTCGCGATCGGGAACGAAGCGATGCTTCCACGAGCTCGAGAACAGCGTCAGCTCGAGCGGACCAGCGCCGTTGGCCGGCGCGAACGCGGCGACGAGGGCGCGCGCCAGCTGGTGCGTGTACTCGCCGACGCCGCTGCGCTGGCGCAGCGCAGGGCGGTAATCGATCAGGACGCGCACTTGTTCAAGTCGTTCCGACTCAGTATCTTATTGTCAAATGAAGATCGCCGTCGTCGGCACCGGGTACGTCGGGCTCGTGTTGGGCGCCTGCCTCGCGGAAAACGGAAACACGGTCGCCTGCGTCGATAAGGACGAGGCGAAAATCGAGACGCTCAAGGCCGGGCTCATGCCGATCTACGAGCCCGGGCTCGAGGAACTCGTGCGGCGCAACGATCGAGAGGAGCGCCTGACCTTCACGACCGATCTCGCGTCGGCGGTTCGCGCGTCCACGATCGTCTTCATAGCCGTCGGCACGCCGCAGGGCGAGGACGGCGCCGCGGATCTGCAGCACGTGCTCACGGTGGCGCGCGACGTCGGCCGTGCGATCTCCACCTACACCGTCGTCGTCGACAAGAGCACGGTGCCGGTCGGCACGGCGAAGAAGGTCCGCGAGGCGGTTGCCGCGGAGACGAAGCACGCGTTCAGCGTCGTCAGCAACCCGGAGTTCCTCAAGCAGGGCGCGGCGATCGAGGACTTCATGAAGCCCGATCGCGTGGTGATCGGCGTCGAAGAGGGCGACGATCGCGCGGCGGCGATCATGAAGGAGCTCTACGGGCCGTTCACGCGGACCGGCGCGCCGATTCTGGTGATGAGCACCGAGAGCGCCGAGCTGTGCAAGTACGCCGCGAACGCGATTCTCGCGACGCGGATTTCGTTCATGAACGAAATCGCGAACGTCTGCGAGCTCGTGGGCGCCGACGTCGACGCGGTGCGGAAGGCGATCGGCGCCGACCGCCGGATCGGATCGTCGTTCCTCTTTCCGGGCGTCGGCTACGGCGGCAGCTGCTTTCCGAAGGACACGCAGGCGCTGCTGCGGTCGGCGGCCGATCGCGCCTACGACTTCAAGATCCTGCGCGCCGTCGAGGAAGTGAACCAGCGGCAGAAGGAGCGGCTCGTCGACAAGATGGAGCAGCACTTCACCAGTCTCTCCGGCAGGACGATCGCCTTGTGGGGGCTCGCGTTCAAGCCGCGAACCGACGACATGCGGGAAGCGCCCGCCATCCCGATCATCGAGCGGCTGCTGGCGAAGGGCGCGACGGTGAAGGCCTACGACCCGGCGGCGGCGCCGGTGGCGCGGCGCCTGTTCGACGGCCGCATCGCGCTTTGCGAGCGGAGCTACGACGCGCTCGCGGGCGCCGACGCGCTCGCGATCGTGACCGAGTGGAACGAGTTCCGGGAGCCCGACTTCGCCAAGATGCGCGCGCTGCTCAAGGCGCCCGTCGTCTTCGACGGCCGCAACATCTATTCGCCCGAGCAGATGCACGCGCTCGGTTTCACGTATTTCTCCATTGGCCGCTGACGGGCGCGGCGTTCTCGTCACCGGGGGCGCCGGCTACATCGGCAGCCATGCGGCGAAGGCGCTCCACCGCGCCGGCTACCGCGTCGTCGTCTACGACAATCTGGTGGCCGGGCACCGCGGCGCGGTGAACTACGGCGAGCTCGTGGTCGGCGACATCACCGACGGCGCGGCGGTGCGCGCGGCGATCCGGCAGCACGCCGTCTCCGCCGTGATGCACTTCGCGGCCTTCCTCGACGTCGGCGAGTCGGTGAGGGACCCGGCGAAGTACTATCGCAACAACGTCGTCGGCGCGCTGGCCGTGCTCGACGCGATGGCGGCCGAACGCGTCCAGCGCTTCGTGTTTTCGTCGACGTGCGCCACCTACGGAGAGCCGATCGAGACGCCGATTGAGGAAACGCATCCGCAGAACCCGATCAACAGCTACGGCGAGAGCAAGCTCGCCGTGGAGCGCGCGCTCCCGCACTTCGAGCGCGCGTACGGGATCGCGGCGATGGCGATGCGCTACTTCAACGCCGCCGGCGCCGACCCGGACGGCGAGATCGGCGAGGATCATGCGCCGGAGATCCACGTGATCCCGCGCGCGATCGCCTCGGCGACCGGCGGGCCGGGCCTCACCGTGTTCGGCGACGACTACCCGACGCCCGACGGCACCTGCCTGCGCGACTACGTGCACGTGTCCGATCTCGCCGACGCGCACGTGAAAGCGCTCGAGGCGATCGTCGAGACGGGGAAGTCGAGCGCGTACAACCTCGGCACCGGTCATCCGCATTCGGTGCGCGAAGTGATCGACACCGTCGCGCGCGTCACCGGACGCGAGGTTCCGTGGACGCTCGGCCCGCGCCGTCCCGGCGATCCGGCGGTCCTCTACGCCGCCGCGCACAAGGCGCACGCGGAGCTCCATTGGACGCCGCGCCTCCCGGCGCTCGAGGCCATCGTCCGCACGGCGTGGGACTGGCACCGCACGCATCCGCATGGGTACGAGACGCGTTAACGACGCCACCACGCTGCGGCGCCTGTTCCAGTACGCGGCGCCGTATCGGGGACGTCTCGGCTGGGCGACGGTCGGCATGGTGATTTCCGCCGTCGGATCGGCGGGGCTCGCCTATCTCATCAAACCCATCTTCGACAACCTGCTGCCGCGGCAGCAGGACGTCGCGTTCACGGCGTGGGCGATCGTCGCCGTGTATTTCCTCAAGGGCATCGGATCGTACGGCTCGTCGTATCTGATGGCGGACGTCGGGCAGCGCGTCGTCATGGATCTGCGCAATGCGCTCTACCGGCACATCCTCGGTCAGTCGGCCGGCTTCTTCGCGCACGGGGCGACCGGACGCCTGCTCTCGCGCATCAACAACGACGTCGGGCAGGTGCAGCAGGCCGTCTCGGAGACGGCCGGCGATCTCGCGCGCGAATCGCTCGCGCTGGTCGGCTACGCGGCGCTCCTCTTCTATTACGACACGCGGCTGACGA
>QHWK01000207.1 GCA_003223775.1 Acidobacteriota bacterium | reverse complement strand
CATCAGCGTCATCGCGGCGACGATCTCGTTCACGGCCGCCGCGCCGCCGGTCGCCTGGCTGATCACCTTGCCCGCGCCTTTGAGCAGCCCGCCCGTTTCGATGATGAAGAAGCAGACGGCGAAAGCGATGTAGACCGCGCCCATGAACGGCCCGTAGCGATCCTCCATCAGCTCCGCCATCGTCGTGCGGCGCACGCGGCGGAACACAGGCGCCATCACCCAGTAGAGCGGCGTGATGAACAGGTTCTTCCATTGGTACCAGATCGCCGACGCGCCGATCCCGTAGACCGCGCCGGCGAGCGCGACCGGCATCTCCGCGTGCGTGCCGACGCTGAAGCTCTGGCTCACCATCACCCAGGGGCCGAACCGGCGGCCGCCGAGGAAGTACTCCTGGCTGCGGCGCACGCGGCGGCCGGCGAGCAGGCCGATGCCGGTGATGGCGACGAGATACGCGACGAGCACCGCCCAATCGAGCCGCGTGATCACGACCGTCTCACGGCGCCACGCTGCACACGCGGAACTCGAACGACTCGCGATCCCACTCCGCGATCACCGTTCCCGCGGTCGTGAGCCCGACCGAGGAGGCGGGGATCGTCGTCGCCATCGGAATCACGTCCTCGATTGAAAAACCGGTCGCGCGCACGGTGTTCGCGATCGCGCGATCGAGCGTCAGGCTGGAGCCCGCAAGATACGGCGTGCCGGGCAGCGAGACGCGGCCGTCGTCGGCGAGATCGCAGACGACGTCGCCGATCGTGAACCGCCGCGCGCCGGCCGAAGGCTCGCGCCCGCCGCGCGGATCGCATCCCGCAGCGGCCATCGCGTCGGTGATCAGGATCGATCGCGCGGGTCCTTTCGCCCGCACCATCGCCTTGAGCGTGGATGCCGGCAGATGGTGGCCGTCGGCGATCATGGTGGCGGTCACCCTGTCGTCGGAGAGCAGCTCCCAGATCACGTTCGGATGACGCGGCAGCATCTGCGCGCAGCCGTTGCCCAGGTGCGTCGCGAGCGTCGCGCCGGCGGAGATCGCGTCGCGCAGCTGCTCCGGCGTCGCGGCCGTGTGCCCGATCGCGGCGCGCACGCCCTCGGCGGCGAGATGTTCGATCAGCGCGAGCGCGCCCGGCGCTTCCGGCGCGAGCGTGACGAGCACGATGCGTCCGCGCGCGGCGTCCTGGCGCCGCTCGAAATCGTCGACGTCGGCAGGCGCCACGTGCCCGACCGGGTGCGCGCCGCGCGCGCCCTCGGCCGGCGAGACGTACGGCCCTTCCATGTGAATGCCGGCGACCGCCGCCTCGGCCGAATCCGCGACGATGCGCGCGTTGCGCGCGAAGCGATCGAACGACGAGGTGATCAACGTCGGCAGGCAGCGCGTGACGCCGGCCGCGCGCATGCGCGCCAGCGCTTCGCTGAGGTGATCGGCGGCGAGATCGGCGGCGTTGAAGTCGATTCCGGCGAAGCCGTTCACCTGGAGATCGAAGAGGCCCGGCAGCGTCAGTCGCATGCGGCGTCCGCGAGAATCCCGCCGCGCGCCGACGGCGCCAGCAGCGCCGCCGAGTCGCGATCGAGATACACGGTCGTGTTCGGATGCGTGCGCAGGATCGACGCCGGCGCCATCGGCGAGACATCGCCCTCGAAGCAGGCGCGAACGGCCTCGGCCTTCCGCGCATCGGGGACCACGCAAATGATCTCGTGCGACTTCAGAATCTGCCGGACCGACATCGACACGGCGCGCGCGGGCACGTCGGCGATCGACGCGAACCATCCTTCGCCGACCTGCTGCCGGCGGCACGCCTCGTCGAGCGCGACGACGAGGTACGGCCGTTCGGTCTCGAAGTCCGCCGGCGGATCGTTGAATGCGAGATGGCCGTTTTCGCCGATCCCGACGAAGGCGATGTCGATCGGCGCGCGCGCCAGCTCACGCCCCACACGTTCGGCGACGCCGTTCGCATCGCGTTCCACGTCGAGGAGGTGATACCGCACGATGCCTGCCTTGTCGATCAGCCGCTCGAGGAGATACCGGCGAAAGCTCGCCGGATGGCTGGCCGGCAGACCGACGTATTCGTCGAGATGGAACATCTCGACGCGCGTCCAGTCGATCCCCGGCGCCTGCGTCAGCGCATCGAGGAACTCGAACTGCGACGCGCCGGTGGCGGCGATGATGCGCGCCGCGCCGCGCGCGCCGATCGCGTCGCGGATCGCCTGCGCCGCCCGCCGCGCCGCGGCGAGGCTCAGCGTCGCACGGTCGACGTAGGTGCGAATCGTCACGGGGCGCTCATTACATCCCGAAGGGTGCCGCGAGGCAAGATCGATGTTCGATCGCGGGACGCGCATTCCCAACTTCGAACATTGCCGCGGCCTCGCCCGCAGTTCACAATGCGGTGCGGCGTCCGGTTTTAGCGGCAGGTCGATTGCAGAACGCCGCTCGCAGGAAGGCAACGCTATGATCACAGCACGCGCTTGTCTCGTCCTCGTCGCGCTGGCGTGTGGCACGCTCGGCCGCCCGGCGGCGAGCTCCGGGGATCACGTCTGGACGTTCGACTCGCTCGACGGGTTGAAGACGATCAACGGCCGCAGCGAGATCGTGACGTATCGGGGCCGCCGCGCCGTTCATCTCGTCGCCGCGCCGGACCATCGAGCGGATGACAACGTCCTCGCCATTCTCGGCGACGCCGATTTTGCGAACGGCACGATCGAGGCTCGAGTCGCGGGCGCGCCGCGCAGCGACGCGCCGCCGGACGCGCGCGGCTTCATCGGCATGGCGTTTCGCGTCCAGCCCGACCCGTCGCGCTACGAGAACCTGTACCTGCGCCCGACCAATGGCCGCGCCGACGATCAACTCCGCCGCAATCATTCGGTGCAGTACGCGTCCGAGCCGGATTTCCCCTGGCCACGCCTGCGCGAGGAGAGCCCCGGCAAGTACGAGACGTACGTCGACCTGGATCCCGGCGCGTGGACCGACGTCAAGATTACGGTGTCCGATCGACGGGCCCAGCTCTTCGTCAACGGCGCGACGCAGCCCTGCCTGATCGTCAACGATCTGAAGCTCGGCGCCGCGCACGGCCGCGTCGCCCTGTGGGCGCACTGGTCGACCGACGCGTACTTCTCGTCCGCGGCGATTCACACGCCATGATCACGCGGAGGGATGCGCTTCGCGCGATCGCATCGACGCCGCTTCTCGCATGCACCGCCGCGGCGCGCGACGTGCCCACGCCCGCGCTCGCGCCCGGCGAGCCCATGTCGCCCGAACGGCGGGCGCTCGTCGACGCGTTCACGCGAAAGATCGCGGGCTTGCCCGAACGGTTCGAAAAGCGCGTGCACGAAAGCGACTGGACGATGCCGTATCGGGTCTTCCGCCCGGCGGCGCGGGAAACGACAACGAGAAGCAGCTTGGCCTCGGCAACATCTTCGGCGCGCTTCTCTGGGCGCTCCCCGGGAACCAGTCGCTCGCTCCCTGCTGCGTCGTCGCGCCGCAGACCGATCGCGGCTGGGCGAAGTATCGGGAGTCGGCCGACGGCGCAGCGCGCGTCGTCTCCGGCTTCGGCGAGGGCGCGCGGCTCGCGCTCGAGATCGTTCGCGCCGTCGGCCGCGAGTTCGCGATCGACGAGCGGCGCATCTACGTCGCCGGGCAGTCGATGGGCGGCGCAGGCGTGTGGAATCTCATCACGCATCGTCCGCGGGTCTTCGCCGCCGCCGCGATCTGCTGCGGCAGCGCCACGCCGGACGATGTGGCGCACGCGGTGCGCACGCCGCTGTGGAGCTTCCACGGCGACG
>QHWK01000206.1 GCA_003223775.1 Acidobacteriota bacterium | reverse complement strand
CCTCATGGGACGAGCAGACGCTGACATGGATTACGAGGCCGGACCTCGGCGATGTCCTGGCGTCGGTGACGGCGACCGGAACGGCGCCACAGACGTTCGACATCGATCTGACGAATTACGTCCAACGCGAAAAGCGCGCAGGTCGTGACATCGTCTCTGTTGCGCTGCGTAATCCGACGCATTCGAGCGCCGCCGTTCGGTTTGTGTCTCGGGAAGGCGGAGTCCTGAAACCGCGGTTGCTGGTGACAGCGCGGCAGAGTCAATAATCGCAGCAACTCCGCGAGACGGGCGATCGGGACTTCAACCCTAGATCCGCGACGTGCTGAGCGTGAGCCCGAGACAGTGGTTGTCAGGCGCTGCAGCTCACGTCCCGTCGACGATCCACGACAAATCCGTCGCGAGTGTGGAAATCGCCGACGCGCGACCGAGATCAGTCGAGGAACGTCGTCCCAATAAAAACGGGCTCTTCGTCGATTTGAATGCAGCGTGAATTCGGAGATGCGTAGACTGCGTTCCGGTAATACGCGCCTTACGGCGCGCGGTAGATCACGTCCTGGGTCTTGTCCCGAGACGCGCCGACCACGGCTCCGATTGCGGCTCCGAGCCCAGCACCGATCCCCGCAGAAGTGAGACCGACTAGGAGACACAATCCCGGGTCATCGTTGCCGTCGCGGCACGGAGGCAGCGGGCTGAACACGCCCAGATTCGTGCGGAGGCCGATGAGTGGCGTCAGGTTGAACACGGCGCCGCTACCTAGACCAACGAGCAAACCTGTTGCGGCCGGATGACGTTTGATCCAAGAATGACTTGGCAGCGTGCGGCGCTCTACAATCGCGATGACATCACTGCGCGAGATTCTCTCCCAATTGTGCGATGCCAGATCGGCCAAGACCGTGAGGCCGGACTCGTCAGCGGACTGGAAGTAGAGACTGCGTTTGCCAGGCTGTGAGCCGGTTGCGGTCACCATGATTTCTGTGCCCGACTCCAGTTTGCGTACGCGCGACCAATCCGGGTCAACGGACTCGCGCTGGACGGCGGCGACCCGGCCGGCCTCACGCGAGATGGCGCGGGCGATGGGTCCAGGCCAGATCAGTTCTTGAGCGGATGCCGGGAGCGCCGGTCCCACCAAACAACCGATCAACGTGAGCGACAGCGCGGATTTCATCTCTTGCCCTCCGCACCTGAATGCGAAGACGGCGAAAACAACTACTTCGCGGCCTTGACGTTAAAGGCCTTCAGGCGCCTACGGTGCGAAATAGATGATCTCCTCCGTCTTGTGAGTCGCCGCACCGATTATCGCGCCAACGCCCGCGCCGATTCCGCCGAACAACGCCGAGAAGACGGCACCGTAACCCCAACACTCCGTGCCGCGACATGAAGCCGTCCAGAGCAGTCCAATCCCAGCGCCGGCGCCTGCGCCAATGAGTGCTCCCTTCCGCACGGGGTGCCCCGGTTTGTTGATCTGCCTGATCTCGACCACATCGGCTCGCGCGATTGGCATCAGGACTTGATCGAGGTCGATGGCCTTGACCCACAGCTCAAATTCATCGGCCCGCACGAGGGACCGTCGCACGGGTCGAGATCCTTTAACGGTCACAATGACTTCTGTGTCAGGTGCCAGCTTTCGCAGGTTGGACCAACTTCGGTCGGCGGGTTCGTTCGCCCGCTGCGCCCCAAGTCGGACGGCATCACGCGTGATGGCTCCCTCGATGTGTCCACGCGTCTGCTCGTGAGGCATCAGCGGGACTGACGACGTCACGTCGCTCGAGCCTGGATGGCGGTACAGGACGGTGCGGTGTGTGACCAGCCCACCCGCGACAGCGCCAGTTGCCGTGGCGACGGGCGGTGTCAACACGAAGACACTGAGCCCATCCCACCCGCCAATCAGTCTCCCGACCAGCAATCCGCCACCAAAACCTGCCGCGAGTCCGATGAGCGCACCCTTTGCAATCGAATGGCTCGTGCGTTCAATCAATCGCACGCTATCTTCCGGTACATCACGACGAGTGCCCTGAATGGCGAGCGTCATCGACGTGTCTGATAATGCGACCACTTTGCCGTTGATCTGCGATCCTGAACTGTCGGTCACGATCACGTCGTTTCCTGTTGTGACCAGGAGGCGAAGCTCGGTGAATGATCGCGCGGCGGAATCCGGCTTCGCCGGACTGGCCTCGCCAACTGCAGCGAGTCGGGCGGCCTCGCGCCTAGCGGCTCGGGCAATCGGGCCGGACGCAGATTCCAGCCTGTCCTGCGCCGCCGCTGGCATCGCCGATCCCACCAGAGCCGCGATTAACGTGAGCGAAACAACAGATTTCACCTTGCCCTCCGCCCCTGAATGCGAAAACGGCGAGAGAAAAGGCTCATGCGACGCGGCCCAGTGGACCCGGCCGCCTGCGCGGCCCGCTGTTGGGTGGGCGGCCTACTCGGCGGCCCGGACGTTTTCGATCGGTAAGGAACAAGGGATCCCACTGCCCATCGGTCAGTCCGATGGCGTTCTCTTGTGTCGCCACACAAGGGAGGACACATGGGATCGCGTCGCGAGTGTACTCGGATTCTCGCGCTCGAAGGATACCGCGTTCAGTCGTTCGAGTCGGAGGATGGGCCACGCCCGCAGCTGCGCATCAGGATTGAGCGGCGAGGCGTCCGCGGGTACGAATGTTCAGGCTGTGGACGACGTGGTGCGTCCGCGATGTGAAATCGCGAACGTGGGACGACTTGCCTGGGCGAAACACCACGTCACGCTGGCGTATCGTCAACGCCGCATAGACTGTCGGGCCTGTGGCATTCGCACCGAGCGCGTCGCGTTTGCCGACGCCAAGGCGCGCATCACCCGCCGACTTCGCCAAGTGATTGGGCTCGACTGCCAATCGATGCCGACATCGCACGCGGCCGTACGGCACTGCGTCAGTTGGAGCAAAGCGCGGCGAGCGGAGAAAGCCTTTCTCGCGGAGTGGGACCGAAGCCGCCCAAGACGCCGGCCGCGCTATCTGGGCGCAGACGAGATTCACCGAGGCAAGGCGCAGAAGTTCTACACGGTGCTGTCTGACCTCGTGCACGCCGAAGTAATCGGCCTGGCGAAAGACCGCACGGAGGAGAGTTTGGCCGGGCTGCTGAACACGAGCCTCGATGCGCGGCAACGCGCCGCTGTGAACGCGGCCTGCACCGACATGCATCGCCCCTATCTGAACGCGGTAGGGCGCGTGTTGCCGAACGCGGAGGTGGTCTTCGACAAGTTCCATGTCCTACAGCACGCGTCGGCCGCCCTCGACGAGGTCCGCCGCCAGGAGTTCTTCCGCGCTGGCACCGTCATGCGCGAGCATGGCCGGGGTAAACGCTGGCTGTTATTGCGGCGCTGGAAGACGGTGCGCGGATCGAAGCGCCAGGAACTGCAGACGTTGTTCGCCGCGAATCGGCGGCTGTTCAAAGCGGACGTCCTGCGCGAACAGCTCGATCGGCTCTGGACCTACAAGACACGCCCGGGCGTTCTGGACTTCCTGCTTGGCTGGATCCGCGCGCTGCGGTGGCAACGACTGCCCGAGATGGAGCGCCTCGGCGACTTTCTCTTCAAGCACGTCGAGGGCATCGCCGCATACTGCGACCATCCCGTCCGGTTCGGCGTCGTCGAATCGATCAACACGACGATCAAGGCCGTGCTCCGGCGCGCTCGCGGCATGCGCGATGAACACATGCTTCTCTTGAAATTGAAATGGGCCACTGCCCATCCCATTCGATCGTCTCGAGACTTGGCACGCTTTATCAGTGTTCAACCGCTGTACTCAAATCGGTGAAGACCGTTAATTCCGCAGATTCAGCATGTTGCGAATCTTTGAATATCCGGCCTCAACCGGATGCTCAGCAACGGCAAATTGTTCGCAGTGCCGAGCGCCGTAAGTTGTTGAAGGAATGGCTCCTCAGGCTGGATTCGAACCAGCAACCCTCCGGTTAACAGGTTAATGCAGGCATGGCATCTTGTTGATTCGTCATGGGTTTAGCCACCTCTTGATGCCTGGTTTTACGTGGTATTCGGGGCCGGATTGTTCGCAGATTGTTCGCGTCGAAGATACATCGGCCGTTCAGCGGGCTTTAGCGATCCCAACGTCGAAACGACTCTGGATTGCCATCGCCCGCACATGCCGATGATCGAGTGGGCGTCAATGTCCTCGAATGTTGTGATGAGGCGGCAGGTGTGGTCCCCAAGAAACTGCGCCGTGGCTAAGAACGCGTATATGGACTCCTCCCGGTGGTCAAACGAACGATGGTCCGATAGCACACAGGCGTAACCGGTGCGGTCGTATATGCGGCCTCTCGGTGGAGGGATTGTTCCTCCGGGCCATGATGGACAGTCGCGTCATCAGGGGCCAATCGTTGCAGCGGTGTGTGGATGCACCAGCACTCTTATCGGCCTGGCCTGATGCAGGCGGTCGTCCCTGTGGGCCATCGTTCTCGTCGCTCGCTCATCACGCGGATCGGTGTGTTCGACTGGTCGATGCCGCGGTCGCGTCGCTGATCACTCGCCGCCGAGCAGGCCCCCCGCCCAAGCGCGGGGCCCGCGCAGGCAGCCAGCGCGGGAGCCCTTACGCCGCGACGGCCCGTACGGGCGTCGCGGTAAATTCGACGTCGCGTGTCCACACGGCCCAGATAATCCGCGCGAGTTTATTCGCGACGGCGATCGTCGCTTTGTTGTGGCCGCGCGCCCGCTGGACGGTCTGCGCCCACTGCTGCAGGCGCGTGAGCGGCCGGCCGGCGCGCGCCGCGCGCGCCGCCATCAGCAGGACGGCGCGGGCGCCATGCGTGAGCAAACACCGCAGATAGACGTCGCCTTGTTTCGTAATGGCGCCGAGATGCCGCGAGCCGCCACTCGACCATTCGCGTGGGGTGAGCCCGAGCCAGCTCGCGAAGCGGCGCGCCCGGCGAAACGCATGGATGTGACCGACCGTCGCGACCAGCGCCGTGGCCGTCAGCAGGCCGACGCCGGGAATCCGCATCAGCCGTTGGATCACGGGATCGTCGTTGGATCACGGGATCGTCGGCCGCGAGGGTGGCCAGTTCCCGCTCCACGGCGTCGACACGATCCTCGAGATCGCGGACTTCGTCGCGCGTCGTCGTGAGCACGAGGCGCAGCCGCGGCGGCACGCGCGGATCCTCGTCGGCGAGCAAGCGGCCGACCTCGGTCAGGATCGTCCGCGCGCCCCGCGCGATCGCGATGCCCTGTTCCAACAGCAGCCCACGCATCGCATTGAGGCGCGCCGTGCGCGTCGTCATCCACTGCGCGCGCAGGCGATGGAGCGCCAGGACCTCCTGCTGGGCCACCGTTTTCACCGCGACGTGCGGAATGTTGCCACTCCGCAGGGCCTCGAGCAGTGCCTCGGCATCGGTCCGATCGGTCTTGTGGCGTCGCACATACGGCCGGACGTACTGACTCGGCAGCAGCGTGACGCGATGGCCGGATGCCTGCGCGGTTCGCGCCCAATAATGCGCCGAGCCGCATG
>QHWK01000205.1 GCA_003223775.1 Acidobacteriota bacterium | reverse complement strand
CGCCGTGCTCGCACCAGCTGTGGCGACCGCGCAAGTGCCACCCGCAGACCCACCGGAGGAACGGACCACCGGCCTCCCGCCCGGCATCGAATGGAAATTCAACTTCGACGCCGCCGGCGGCAGTTTCGGGTTCCGCAACTCGGTCTTCAACGATCCGAAGGAGCAGGTACCCGAAGACTTCGGCAGCCACTGGTTCGAGGGCTTCGTCAAGCCGTCGCTCTCGGCGACCTACACGTTGTCGTCGTCCAGTCAGTTGTACGGGAAGTTGAGCGCCGTCGGCGAGCGCACCTATGGCTCGGCACCCGAACTGGTCGGCTCCGACTTCTCGTCGTTCCTGCCCGAGGACGCCGCAATCGGCTGGCGGTCGGGGCAATCGATCGGATCGAGCCCGGACCTGGTCGATGTCGAAATCGGCCGGGCGCAATACAAGCTCGGACACGGTTTCCTGCTCTACGACGGCGCCGCCGAAGGCGGCAGTCGCGGCGGCTACTGGAGCAACGTCCGCAAGGCCTTTGCGTTCGCCGCGATCGCGCGCGTCAAGCCCGGCGCGCACACGATCGAATCGTTCTATCTCAAGAAGGACGACCTGCCCGAGCACGTGACCGGCACCGAGTTGTGGGGCACCAACTACGAGTTCCGTCCCGGGCAGCACACGACGGTGGGCGCCACCTACATGAAGTTCTGGGCGAAGCCCGAGGTCTCGCCGCAGCGGGATCATCTGAATGTTTACAACGTCCGCGCCTACACGTCGCCGTTCCCGGCCGCCCGCGATCTGTCGTTCGAGTTCGAGTACGCGGCGGAACGCAACGGCGACGCGCTCGACTCGAACGCGTGGACGCTGCAGGGCGCCTACGAGCTCAGCGCCGTCTCGTGGAAGCCGAAGTTCAGCTACCGCTACGCGTACTTCCAGGGCGACGACCCGGCGACGCCGCGCAACGAAGCGTTCGATCCGCTGCTGCTCGGGTTCTCCGACTGGGGCACCTGGTGGCAGGGCGAGATCGGCGGCGAGTACTTCCTCGTCAACTCGAACCTCCGCTCCGGCATGCTGCGCGCGCACGTGTCGCCGACCGAGGCGATCGGCGGCGGTCTGATGTTCTTCGACTTCAGGCTCGATCGGCCGGCGGCGTATGCGCCGGGGGTGACCGACGCGCATCTCGCCTTCGAGATCGACGGGTACACCGACTGGAAGATCAACAAGAACTTCACGGTCAGCTTCATCGCGGCGTTCGCCAATCCCGGCACGGCGATCAAGCAGGCGACCAGCCAGACCCGGAACTTCAATTACGGGATGATCTACATTGCTTACAGTTATTGATACGCGGGACGGGACGCTGGCGGAAGCCGGCGCACGCCCGCGCCAGACCGCCGATTTCCCGGTTCCTGTTCCGACGATTCCGATTCCGTTCCACAAGCTGCTGAGGGTCGTCGCGATCGTCGACCGCGACGATCCGCAGACCCGACAGCTTCTGGATCACCTTGCGCTCGAGAAGTTCCACGTCGACGTCGTCGACGCGTTCGAGCGCGACGTCTCGGAGGATGCGGACGTCGGCGCCTACATCGCGCTCGTCGACGGCGAGCGCCGCGAGCGGGCGCGGGACCTGGCGCGCGCGGTCCGCGCCGCCGGATTCCGGACGCCGCTGTGGGCGCTCGCCGATGCGCATCAGATCGCCGACGTCGCGGTGCTCGGCCTCACCGGCGACGTCGAGGGCTACATTTATCTCGGCCAGCAGTCGCCCGCCTTCTACGCCAAGCAAGTGCTCGCGAGCATCGTCCGCTACGGCATGAGCCTGCTGCCGCCGTTCTTCGGCGGGCTGATGTGCTACGACAGCGAGGCCAACATCGCGTTCGACTGCCCGGGTCACCAGGGCGGCCAGTTCTATCGCAAGTCGCCGGCCGGACAGCTGTTCTTCAAGCATTTCGGCGAGAGCATCTTCCGCAACGATCTGTGCAACGCCGACGTGCGGCTCGGCGATCTGCTGATTCACGACGGCGCCGCCGCCGAGGCGCAGCGGCACGCGGCACAGGTCTTCGGCGCCGACAAGACGTACTTCGTGCTGAACGGCACCAGCACGTCGAACAAGGTCGTGACCAACGCGGTGCTGCGGCGCGGCGATCTGGTGCTCTTCGATCGCAACAACCACAAGTCGCTCCACCAGGGCGCGCTGGTGCAGGCGGGCGCGATTCCGATTTTCCTGCCCACGTCGCGCAACGCGTTCGGGATGATCGGCGCGGTCGACTGGGACGCGTGGGACGAGGACTCGCTGCGCGCACAGATTCGCGCGAACCCGCTGGTCACCGATTCGCTGCGCCATTCGGGTCCGCGGCCGTTCCGCCTCGCCTGCATTCAGCTGGCGACCTACGACGGCACGATCTACAACGTGCGGAAGGTGCTGGAGAAGATCGGGCACCTGTGTGAGTACGTGCTCTGGGACGAGGCGTGGATCGGCTACAACGCGTTTCATCCGCTGTTCGCCGATCACAGCCCGATGCGGCTGGAGCACCTCGGGCCGGACATGCCCGGGCTGTTCTCGACGCAGTCGGTGCACAAGCAGGGCGCCGGCTTCTCGCAGGCGTCGCAGATCCACAAGCGCGACGATCACATCCGCGGCCAGCGACGCTTCATCGACCACAAGCGCTTCAACGAATCGTTCCTGATTCACGCATCCACGTCACCCTTCTATCCGCTGTTCGCGTCGCTCGACGTCAACGCGAAGATTCACGAGGGCAAGGGCGGCGAGGTGCTGTGGGACCGCTGCATCGCGCTCGGCATCGAGACGCGCAAGAAGCTGCGTGAATTCGGCCGCTACTACGCGCGCACCGGCGCGACGCCGCGGGAGCGGTGGTTCTTCGATCCATTCGTTCCCGACCTCGTGACGATCCGCGACTCGCCGTTCACCGCCGACGTCACCGACGCCGCGTGGGAGGACATTCCGACCGACGTCCTCAAATCGGAGCAGCAGTGCTGGCACTTCGATCCAGATCGCACCTGGCACGGCTATGCGGGTTATGCCGACGGGTACGCGATGGTCGATCCCAACAAGCTCACGCTGCTGACGCCGGGCATCGATCGGGTCACCGGCGAGTACCGGAGCTTCGGGATTCCGGCCACCGTCGTCGCCAACTACCTGCGCGAGCAGAACGTCGTGCCGGAAAAGTGTGATCTCAACAGCGTGCTCTTCCTGATGACGCCGGCGGAGGACGAGAGCAAGCTCAACACGCTGATCGCAAGGCTCGTGAAGTTCAAGGAGCTGTGGGATCGCGACGCCGCCCTGCCCGAGGTACTGCCGACGCTGTGCGCCGCGCACAAGGAGCGTTACGCCGGTTACACCGTCCGCCAGGTCTGCCAGGAGATGCACGACTTCTACCGCGACGCGCGCATCAAGGAGCTGCAGCGCCTGTGTTTCCGCGCGTCGAGCTTCCCCGAGATCGCGATGCCGGCGCGCGAGGCCTACGAGGCCCTCGTCGCGAACGACGTGGACTACGTGCCGCTCGACCAGGTGAAGGGACGCGTCTCGGCGACGCTCGCGCTGATCTATCCGCCCGGGATTGGCGTGATCGTGCCCGGCGAGCGATGGGATGCGCGCGCCCAGCCGATGCTCGATTACTTCTTCGCCTTCGAAGAGTCGTTCAACCGCTTCCCCGGCTTCAACTACGAGGTGCAGGGCGTGTTCCAGGAGCGCGTGAACGGACAGATCAAGTTCCACACCTACGTGGTGCGCACGTGAACGCGGCAGCGAGGCTCTGAGGAGGCGGCGATGCACTCGAAGAAGATGAATCTCGTCCAGCTCACGTTCATCGTCGCGGTCAACATGATGGGCTCGGGCATCATCATGCTGCCGACGAACATGGCGCGCGTCGGCGCGATTTCGCTGCTGTCGTGGGTCGTGACCGCGCTGGGATCGCTGGCGATCGCGTACGGATTCGCGCAGGCCGGCCTCTTCAACGATCGCCCGGGCGGCATGGCGGCCTACGCCGAAGACGCCTACGGCAAGGCCGGCTACTTCCAGGTCTTCTATCTCTACTTCCTGTCGGTTGCGATCGCGAACGTCGCGGTCGCGATCTCGGCCGTCGGCTACCTCACGCCGTTCCTGCCGTGG
>QHWK01000204.1 GCA_003223775.1 Acidobacteriota bacterium | reverse complement strand
TTGACCGTCGACCGCCACGACGTCGAAGGGGCCGCCGTGAATGTGCATCGGATGGATGAAGCCATTGTTGGAGCCGACGAACCGCACCTTTAGTGTTTCGCGGACCCGCATCTTGATGGTGTCCGTCGCCGGATAGGCGCGCCCGTTGATCGTGAAATAGTTCGGCTGACCGCCGTCCATCGGCATCGCCGGATACGTCAGCCGCTCGCGCAGCAGCCACTCCTGCAGAAGCACAATGTATTCGTGGTCGGCCTCGAGACTCGGATCGGCCTCGGCTGGATCGATGATCAGCGCGCCATACAGACCCAGCGCCTGCTGCCTGTCCACGTGATCATGTGAGTGATACAGATAGGTTCCTGACTGCGCGGCCGTGAATTCGTAGCGATAGGCGCTGCCTTTGTCGATCGGCTCCTGCGTGATGTGCGCAGGGCCGTCCATGATGTTCGGCAGGATCAGACCGTGCCAATGCACCGTCGTCGTTTCGGGCAGATGATTCGTCACGTTTATACGAACGCGATCGCCCTGGCGAAATCGGATGCGCGGGCCGGGAATTTGACCGTTGAACGCGTACCCGTCGACCGTGACTCCCGGCAGGATGGACCAACGGACGACCCCGGTTTCGAGGTCAAAGACCTTGACCCCGCTTTCGAGGTGCGGCGCCAACTCGCGATCGCCGCGGACGTCGATGCCGTACGTTGCGGCGATGTCTCGAGGATCGACGGCCGCCATGTCGATCATGGCTGCCGCCGGCGTGTTGCGGTCCATGATCATGCCGGGCGGCATGATCGCTCCCCCGACGTCATGAGCGGAGAGACGCAAGTTCACCCAATTCGCCGGCGCGACCATGCCGGCAACCAGCATCAGCAACGAGACTCCGGCCAGGGCGGTCCGCTGGGCCGACGTCGCGTCGGATTCCATGTCGTGGTGACCGCTCAGCGGCTGCGAACCGCGTGTGTGCTGTTCGTGGCGGGCGTGCTCGCCGAGTTTCTTTTTCAGTGCGAAGCGGCCGCCCGGGCGACGTTCGGTCATCAGGCCGTGTTTCAGTTTCCGCGCGACCAGCCACACATTCGCCGGATAGGCAACGGTGAAACCGGCGATCACGCCGAGCGACATGACGCCCCAGAACAGGAACTCTGTCGGCACCATCGCCCGCATGTCGCGCCCCATCATCAGGAAGCTCATGACCGGCGCCATCCCCGCCATCATGAAGTTCATGCTGATGAATTCGGGCAGGAACGATTTGCGAACGTTCTTCCAGTAAGTGCCACCCATCATCGATTTCATGAAGAGCGACTGAAAGACGAAGAGACCGAACGCGAATCCTGACGCGTACTCGACAATGAGATCCAGCCACATCGGCAAGCCGAGCGTGGCCGTGATGGCCGCCGCCAGAATGATGCCGGTTGCGTCGCCGGCAACGCAATGGATCGTTGAGCCCACGCCCTGTTTCCAAAGCGGTGCGATGAACGTCTCGTGCTCTCCTGGGCGCGGCTCTTTGTCCGCCATCACGTAGAGCAGGAGGCCGAACGGTCCCATGTACAGCGTGACGAGAATGAACCCCCATTTCATCACGACAGGCTCGGGGTTGTTCTGATACTGATCCCACGCGACGTAGATCGTCGACGCCGCGGCGAGCGCGAACCACGCGACGACGAAGTAGTCGACTGGCTGGATCAGCACGTCCCGAGGATAGCGCATGGCGCAACGCAGTCGACATCAGTCATAAAAGAGGCGAGAGACTTCCCAAGCGCACAAAGTCCGTTACGGCGCGCGACCAGGTCGCCGACCTTCACAGCCGCGACGTCGCGCTTGGTCTTCCCACGCGTGATGGTTGTCTTCGTCCGGGCCGAGAGGTCCAGCGCATCAACGTCGACTTCCCCGTCGACCTGCTGCGCGCGATCGATCGCGAAGCCCGGCGCATCGGCGTCACGGAACCGGGGAAGCTGAGCCGCAGGCGGCGCGGGCGGCGGCGCACTACTACAGCGGCCCGCACGACCGAGGTACGATGGCGCCATGAACGCCGAGCGACGCCCCGATCTCGGCGCGAACAAGGATCAGCGAGAAGCGAGTGCTGGCCCCGCTTCGCGTTCGCCAGGAGCGATCGAACTCCTCGGTCTCGAGCGGCTCGAGGAGCATGCGAGGCGACTGGCGGCGCTGTTCACCGTCTCCTGGCGCCCGCGCGGCGGCAGCCGCGTGCACCTGAAGCGCCTCCGTCAGCACACGGTTGTCCTTCGCCAGGTGTACAGAGCGCTGGCCGACGACGCCAAACGCGGCGAACCCTCGTCGCCCGCGGCCGAGTGGCTCCTCGACAACTTCCACGTGATCGTCGCCGCGCTGCGCGACATCCATCACGATCTGCCGCCGGCGTTCTTCCGCCGCCTGCCGCAGATCGCCGCCGACGAGTTCGCCGGCATGCCGCGGATCTATGCGATGGCGCTCGAGCTGATCCGCACCAGCGCGGGCCGACTCGATCCGCAGCGGCTGCAACGCTTCGTCACCGCCTTCCAGTCGATCACGCCGGTGACCATGGGCGAGCTGTGGGCCTTCCCGTCGGCGCTGAAGCTTGCGCTCGTCGAGCACCTGCGCGCGCGAGCGGACATCCTCGCGACGAGCCGCGCGCATCGTCTCGAGGCGGATCGTCTGGTCGACGCGCTCGATACGCCGGCGCATGCGCGCGATCGCTGGCCGTCCGAGGTCCATCCGGCCTTCGTCATCCGCCTGCTGCAACGGTCGCGCGAACACGAGAACGCGGCGCCGCTGCGTCACGAGCTCGACGCGGCGTTGTCGTCGCGCGGCCACACGATCGAGGACGCGATCCGGTCCGAAGCGCGGCATCAGGCGAGCGAGCAGGCGTTCATGGCCAACCTGATTGGCAGCCTGCGGCTGGTGTCGTCGTTCGACTGGAGCGAGTTCTTCGAGAGCGTGAGCGTCGTCGAGCAGGTTCTCCAACGCGACCCGGTGGCGGTCTACGGGCGGATGGACTTCGCCAGCCGCGATCGCTACCGCCATGCGGTCGAGGAACTGGCCGAGCCGACCGGCGAGGGCCAGGTGCGCGTGGCGCTGAAGAGCGTCGAGCGCGCGCGGCAGGTCGCCGAGCGCACGCCGGACGCCCGAAACGCGCACATCGGCTATTACTTGATCGGCGAGGGCCGCCAGCAGTTCGAACAGGGCATCGGCTGGGAGCCGAGCCGCGCTGTTCGTCTGCGCCGCGCGTTCTTCCGGCACGCGACTCCCGGGTATCTCGGCACGATCGCGATCGGGACCGCCGTGTTCGTTGCAGCCGCCGTCGGCTATGCGCGCGCGTACGGCGTCACGTGGCCGACGATGGTCGCCGTCGCCCTGCTGACGGTCGTGCCGATGAGCGAGCTGACGATCCAGATTCTGCAGCGCCTCATCGCCCGCTTCATCCCGCCGCGGCGGCTTGCCCGCCTCGATCTCGGGCGCATTCCCGAAACGGCGCGCACGATGGTGATCATCCCGACGATTCTGGACAGCGTCGAGCGCGCGCGTGACCTGGTGGCGCACGTCGAAGTCCAGGCGCTCGGCAACCTCGATCCCCACATTCACTTCGCCATCCTCAGCGACGTCAAGGACGCGGAACGGGAAATGCTGCCGCGCGACGCGGAGATCCTCGCCGCGGCGGCCGACGGCATCGCCGCGCTGAACGCCAAACATGGCAACGGCGGCCCGGACCGCTTCTTCCTGTTCCATCGCCTGCGCCGATGGAACGAGCGCGAGGGCCTGTGGATGGGATGGGAGCGCAAGCGCGGCAAGATCGAGGAGTTCAACCGGCTGCTGCGCGGCGCCACCGACACCAGCTTCGTCCTGACCGTCGGCGACCCCGCAATCCTGGCGCAGGTGCGCTACTGCATCACGCTCGACAGCGACACGCGCCTGCCGCGTGACGCGGCGCGGAACCTCATTGGCATCATCAGCCATCCGCTGAATCGGCCGTCGTACGACCCGGCCGTCGGCCGCGTCACGCAGGGGTACGGCATCCTGCAGCCGCGCGTCAGCGTCACCTTCACGAGCGCCGCCGGCTCGTTGTTCGCGCGGCTCTATGCGGGGCACACCGGCGTGGACCCGTACACGACCGCGGTGTCGGACACGTATCAGGACCTGTTCGGCGAGGGCATCTTCACCGGCAAGGGCCTCTACGACGTCGACGCGTTTACCGCCGCCCTCGAAGACTCGGTGCCGGAAAACGCCCTGCTGTCGCACGACCTGTTCGAGGGCCTGCACGCGCGCGTCGCGCTCGTCTCGGACATCGAGCTGGTCGACGAATATCCGTCGAGCGTGCTCGCGCACGCGCGGCGGCAGCACCGGTGGATCCGCGGCGACTGGCAGATCCTGATGTGGCTGTTCCCGTTCGTGCCGACGCGGCGCGGGATCAAGCGCAACTCGTTTCCGCTCATCTCACGCTGGAAGATCCTGGACAACCTGCGCCGCAGCCTCGTCGCCCCGATGCTGCTCGCGCTGCTCGTCGCCGGATGGATCGCGCTCCCGGGCGCGCACTGGTTCTGGACGGCGACCGTGCTCGTGGTGATGGCGTCGCGGCTGCTGCCGCTGGCCGCACAGATGATCGTCGGGCCGCGCAGAGCGCAGTCCTTCCCCGTGTTCTGGCGCAACCTGCGGGCCGACACCGCGATCGCCCTCGCGCAGGTCGCGCTCAGCGTGACGTTCCTCGCCTATCACGCGTGGGATACCGCGCACGCGATTGTGCTGACGCTCGTCCGGCTGACGATCACGAAGCGTCGGCTGCTCGAATGGGAAACGGCCGCGGCGGCCGCGGCGCGCGCCGCCGGCATCGTCGGCGGACGCGCGCTCTTCCGGTTCGTGGCCGACATGGTCGCGAGCCCGATCATCGCGCTCGCCACCACGCTTCTGGTCGCGACGACGCACCGCCAGGCGCTGTCGTCGGCGCTGCCGTTCGTCGCGCTGTGGATCGGCGCGCCGGTGATCGCCTACTGGCTGAGCAAGCCGGTTGGCCCCCGAGAGCGTCCGCTCGGCGAACGCGAGCGGCTGCTGCTGCGCCGGACGGCGCGCAAGACCTGGCGCTATTACGAGACGTTCGTCACGGACGCGGACGGGTGGCTGCCGCCGGACAACTACCAGGAAGGTGACGAGCCGCGGCTGGCGAGGCGCACGTCGCCGACCAACATCGGCATGACGCTGTTGTCGACGCTCGCGGCGCACGATCTCGGGTACGTGACGACCACGACGCTGATCGATCGTCTCGATCGCACGCTGACCACGCTCGAGGGTCTCGAACGCCACGAGGGCCATTTTCTCAACTGGTACAGCACCGAGACGCTGGCGCCGCTCCACCCTCGCTACGTCTCGACGGTCGACAGCGGCAATCTCGCCGCGGCGCTGATCGCGCTCGCGCAGGGTCTGAAGGCGCTTCCCGCGAGCCCGCAGACCCGGAAGCAGCGGCTCGAGGGCATCATCGACGCCGCCGATCTGCTCGCGCTGGCGTCTTCGTCGAGCGCGCCCCCGGGCTCGAGTCGCGACGCCACCGCTCAGGTCCATCGTGTGGCGCGCGACATCGTGTCCGACGTGCGCCGGGCGCTCGGCGGCGGGGATACGGTGGCGCTCACGGTGCTGGCCAGCGAGCTTGCGCAGGCGGCCGCGCCGTTCGCCGCGTCCCGAACATCGTCTGAGCCGCACGCGAGCGAGATCGCCTTCTGGGCCGACGCGGCCGTGGACGCGGTTGCGGCCGTGAACGTCGAGCCGGCGAACGCGCAGGACGCCGCGCTCGAGCGCCTGGCGCAGCGCGCCTCTGCGCTCGCGGCCAGCATGCGGTTCGACTTCCTCTACGATCGCCGGCGCCGCATCTTCTCGATCGGCTACCGGCTCGCGGACGCAGAAGGCCCTGGCCGTCTGGACGGCTCCTTCTACGACCTGCTGGCGTCGGAAGCGCGCCTCGCCAGCTTCGTCGCCATCGCGAA
>QHWK01000203.1 GCA_003223775.1 Acidobacteriota bacterium | reverse complement strand
AGCCGATCCGGACGGCGACCGTGATCCCGTCGAGGCCATAGGTCGATCCCACGAAGAGCGCATCCCTGAACTCGTTGGTCGTGCCGGTCTTGCCCATCACCGCGATCGGAAATCCAGCGGCGTCGAGCGCGTGCGCCGTGCCGGTCGGGATGCGCACGACGCCGCGCAGCCCCTCTTGGATCAACGACAGCGCTGCGCCATCGCCGATCGCGGTGGGCGCGCTGCGCTGTTCGGCCGCGTCGATCGCGCCGTCCGAACCGCGGACGATCCGCCGAATCACGTGCGGCTGCGCGAGAAGGCCCGATGCGATCGTGCGATACGCGGTCGCGAGCTCGAGCAGGCTCATCTCGGACGCGCCCAGCGCCGTCGTGGAGTACCGCTGCAGCGGCGTTCGAACGCCGAGGCTGCGCGAGGTCCGCAGCACGGCGTCGATCCCGATCTGCGAGGTGATCCAGATCGCGACGGCGTTCCTCGATTCGGCCAGCGCTTCGCGAATCGGGATCAAGCCCTTGAAGCGGCCGTCATAGTTCGAGATCGATTTCGGAGTGGCTTGGCCGCCGTTCGGCACGCTGATGGGCTCGTCGGGAACGAGCGTCTCGAGCGTGAAGTCTCCGTGGCGGAACGCGGCGAGATACACGATCGGCTTCATCGCCGACCCCGGCTGACGCAGCGACTGCCTGACGCGGTTGAAGTCGCTGGAGGTCGTCGCGCGGCCCCGATACACCTGCCGGCCGCCGCTCTCGGCCAGAATGCTGCCATCGCCGTTCTGCAGCACGACGACCGAGCCCTGGACGACGCCGCGGGCGCCCGCGTGCCGCTGCTCGTAGCGCTGGAGCCCGCGCTCGAGCGCATCGCTCGCGATGCGCTGCACGCGGGCGTCGACCGTCGAGTACACCTGAATGCGCCCCGAGAGGAGATCGTCGACGCCGAGCTCGGGGTGCGCCGCGGTGAGCTCGTCGAGGACGTGCTCGACGACGGCGGAGGATTGAAACGGTCCCGGCGCGGGCACGATGGCCGCCGCAAGAGGCCGCCGCTTGGCCTGCGCCATCTGCTCGCCGGAAATGAAGCCGTCTCCGGCCATGAGCGTCAGGATCTCGTTACTGCGTCGCAGGATCGGTGCGGTGTCGGTCGCCGTCGGCGCGTACTCGCGCGGCGACTTCGCGATGCCGGCCAGCACGGCAGCCTTGTCGGCGTCGTCGGCGGTGAAGGTCGACAGCGGCCTGCCGAAATAATATTCGGCCGCCTGGGCGAAGCCGTACTGCCCGTTGCTCATGTACACGAAGCTGGCGTAGCGGGCGAAAATCTCTTCCTTCGCGCGCCGTTTCGATCCGAACCGCTCGCGCATCTGCGCTTCGAGCCACAGCGAGAGTCGCATCTCTTCGCGCTTGCGAAGCACCATGTTGACGTTGCGCGCGCCGATCACCGACGAGAGCGCGCGAGGGGCGAGGCCGACGTTGCGGAGCTGATAGCTGTTCTCCCGCGCCGTCTGGCGCTGGAGAAAATCGCCCCGGACGAGTTGCTGCGTGATCGTCGACCCGCCTTGCGGGAAGATTGCGGGGCCGCTCGTGTTGTCGTGGCGGCCTCCCGTGACGACGCGGCCGATCAGGGCTCCGACTCGCACCTTGGTGAGCACGCGCGGCACGCTGAAGTAGTCGACGCCGTTGTGCGAGAAGAAGCGCCGGTCCTCCGCGGCCAGGATCGCGTCGCGGACGATCGGCGGGATGTCGGCATACTGCGTGATCTGCCGGTGCTCGCGAGCGAGTTCGATCAGCGCCTGACCGTTGGTGTCATAGATGTGGCCGATGGTCGGAAACTCGAACTGGGTGAGCGGCCCGAGGTCGGGCAGGTTGCCGCGATCGAAATAGATGTGATGAAGCGCGGCGAGCGCCGCGAGCGCCGTGGCCACCGAGCCGATGGCCACGAGGGCCGCACCCGCGAGCAGCACGATCACGCCGCGAGTCCAGCGCGGCCCGCTTGAATCGGTCACGCGTCAGCGTAGCCGATGCCCGCCGGGGTCCGCTGTGCACAAGCGAACAGCTGCGTACGAACAGCCTGTCTCCGATTGCACCGCGAAATCGATCGACAATGCTCATACTCGCCAAAAGTGGCGGGTACGCCGACGGCTTCGATCGCCACATCGACGCCGTGCAGGTCCATCACTCGTTGTGCCGCCTCTCCGTCCGTGCTGTTGATCAGCGTCGTCGCGCCGAGTCGCTTGGCGACCTCCAACCGATTGTCGTCGAGGTCAACCATCACGCCCGGCGAATAGAACTGGGCCGTCAGCAATGCGGCCAGTCCTACAGGGCCGGCGCCGACGATGGCCACGGTATCTCCAGGATGGACTTGGCCGTTCAGCACGCCACATTCGAAACCGGTCGGCAGGATGTCGCTGAGCATGACGAGCGCCTCTTCGTCTGCGTCTGGCGGGATGCCGTAGAGACTCGTATCCGCGTACGGGATACGGACGTGACCGGCCTGTGTGCCGTCGATCGTGCTCCCAAGGATCCACCCGGCGTGGCGACAATGCGAGTACATCTGCTTCCGGCAGAAATCGCATCGACCACACGACGTGATGCACGAGATGAGGACTCGGTCGCCGGGGTGAAAGGTCGACACAGCGCGACCGACCTGGGTCATTTCGCCGACGCCCTCGTGACCAAGGCTGCGGCCCTCGGTCACCGACGGAACATCGCCTTTCAGGATATGAAGATCCGTCCCGCAGATCGTGGAGGTGGTGATGCGGACGATCGCATCGGTCGGATCTTGGAGGACGGGCTGGGGACGCTCTCCCCAAGCGCTCCGACCAGGACCGTGATTGACCAAGCCGTGCATTGGGGCGTGGCCGGTCGATGGGGAGACTCAAGAGCCTCGTCTGACCATTCGCTTCGGCAATGCCGCTGTGGTTGGGGAATCCTACGGATTGCATTCAGAACCGTACGCCCTGACGCTAGCGAAGTCTGTCCCGTTTGGCACAGACGCATCGTTGACGTGATTCGGCCTGTTGGAACGCCTGAATCTATTTGTCCGGTCCGCGATGGGACGCGATCTTCACGACGTGCGTCTGGTCCTCAGTGAGCCAGGCGTCGACGCCCATGGCGTCTGCCTCTGACCGTGCGTCGTGAACCGCAACGTCGTGCGTTGGAGATGTCG
Organism: Acidobacteriota bacterium; assembly: GCA_003223775.1. Classification (GTDB taxonomy): domain Bacteria; phylum Acidobacteriota; class Vicinamibacteria; order Vicinamibacterales; family CAVVIG01; genus QHWK01. The sequence goes on along the minus strand of QHWK01000203.1, from coordinate 944 downwards.
CGTGAGACGCGTTGGGAACGATGCTGATCTCGTGTTCCCGCACGGCGGTCGAATGCGAGACGAGCACGTCTCCCGCCTGCATGGTGCTCAATGAGCCCGGATCTTTCTTGGATGACATATGTTCTTCGTCCATGCGCTTCCGCAGTGCAACCATCAGTGCCTGAATGCGCTGCCGATGGTGGAGTTTGCGTTTCCGAATCCTTGTGGAATCTGGCTCGATCGCCATTTCGTTGCGGACACACGCTCAGACTAGCAGGAAGCGCGAAGATCGTACTGTGCCGTTCGGCACATGCTGTCGCTCGCGAATCCACTATTGTCCTAACGTGGTCAAGAGTCTCCACGACGGACGATATCGATGAACATCGCAGGGATCGTCCTTGGCGTCGGATTCGTAGGCATCCTCGAGAAGCGGCTTGCGTGGGTTGGGCCGTGACGAAGCCTGGCGCACGTTGATGCAGTGTTTTCGCACGAAGCTGTTCCTGGCGACGAGCGACGAGTTCACGGCACGCACGGCCGCTGAACTCTGTGGCCGTGCGGACCTGTGCTCCGCAATAAAACCGTGCGGCTCGTTCGAACTCACCTCACGCAGCACGCGGCTCCAAGCGATACTCGTGATGAAGGCCCCGGAGAATTGGCTTCGCGATTACGCGGTGCCCGTCACCGATCCGATGACCCTTCGAGACCGGCGCGAGATTGCGGCCATCGGGAATCCCCGGTCCGAGACTCGCGTGCGGACGTCCGCAATTGTAGTGCGGTACCCATTCTCGAAGAACTTGTCGCAGGTGAGCTTCGATCCACGGAATGACCCGGTCGAGGCACTCGCGCCGAATCGTGCCAATCACCCGTTCGCAGAACGCGTTCGCTTGAGGCGCGCTCGTACCGGCGTCTTGAGAATCGTCAGACCCATCGCCGCAATCGTTCGATCGACGTCTTCGGGGTAGATG
>QHWK01000161.1 GCA_003223775.1 Acidobacteriota bacterium | reverse complement strand
AGCTACGTCGGCCACCTGCGCGGCTATCAGGACATCACCGAGTCGAGCAACATCGATCTCGGCTTTTCGTACTCGCGCGGCCACAACGACGCCGCCGTCGCCGACAACATGCCGGACAGTTTCACGACGCAGCTGTACGGCGTCGACGCGACGTTCCGCTGGCGGCCGCTCCAGCGATCGATTTACCACTCCTTCGTCGGACGCACGGAATGGATCTGGAGCCGCCGCGATCAGCTCGACGCGCTGCAGAAGGCGAGCGGCTTCTACGTGTCGGGCGACTATCAGTTCGGGCGGCGCTGGTTCGGGGGCGTGCGGCTGGATCGCTCCGACCGCGCGACCGACGCGTCGCTCACCGACACGGGGGGCTCGCTCATCCTCACGTACTGGCCGAGCGAGTTCAGCCAGGTCCGCGCGCAGTATCGGCGGACGAACTATGCGCTCGCCGAAAGCGCGAACGAGCTGCTCTTCCAGTTCCAGTTCTCGATCGGCGCGCACGGCGCGCATCCGTTCTGACGATCGCGGCTCTCGGTTCGGGTTCGATGATGTATGTAGGGCGGCCCTTTCAGGGCCGCCAGGCGAGGCTGAAGGCCTCGCCCTACACAATCTGAGGTTCGTTATGAAATACATAGTGCTCATAGCTGCGGCGCTGGCGATTGCGGCGCCGGTTTCGGCGCAGGGAAAACTCAACGTCGTCGCGGCGACTGAAGATCTCGCGTCGATTGCGCGCGAGGTGGGGGGCGATCGCGTGGCGGTGGAAGCGATCGCGCGCGGGTATCAGGATCCGCATTTCGTCGAGGCGAAACCGAGCTTCATCCTGAAGCTGCAGCGCGCCGACGTGCTGATCGTCGTCGGGAGGGAGCTCGAGATCGGCTGGCTGCCGCCGCTCACCCAGCAGAGCCGCAACGCGAAGATCCAGCCGGGCGCCGACGGCTACCTCGACGCGTCGCTGCAGGCGCAGATTCTCGAGATACCGACGGGGCAGATCACCCGCGCGATGGGCGACGTCCACCCGCTCGGCAACCCGCATTACTGGCTCGACCCGGAGAACGGCAAGCGGATCGCGAAGCAGATCGCCGACAAGTTCTCGGCGCTGCGGCCGAACGACCGCGCGGCGTTCCAGCAGCGGCTCGCCGATTTCACGACGCGGCTCGATACGGCGGAAAAGGGCTGGCTGGCGAAGATGGCGCCGTACAAGGGCACCAAGATCGTCGCCTACCACCGGTCGTTTCCGAACTTCGCCGATCGGTTCGGCCTCGACATCATCGGCTACGTCGAGCCGCGGCCCGGCATCCCGCCGACGCCGCAGCACACGCTCGATCTCATCAACGAGATGAAGCGGCAGAACGTGAAGCTCGTGCTCGTCGAGCCGTACTTCGATCTGAAGACGCCGAACGCGATCGGCCGCGAGACCGGCGCAGAAGTGCTGGTGATGCCGCCGTCGGTCGGGGGCGTGAAGGAGGTCACCGACTACTTCAAGCTGTTCGACTACGACATCAACCTGCTGATCGAGGCGATCAAGAAAGTCGGAGCGAAGTGATGCTCGACGCGTCGATGCTCGCATTCCTGCTGCCGCCGTTCGTCGCGAGCCTGATCCTCACGGGGATCCACGCCTATCTGGGCGTGCACGTGGTCGAGCGCGGCGTCATCTTCGTCGATCTGTCGCTCGCGCAGATCGCGGCGCTCGGCGGGACGATCGCGATCCTGCTCCCGGTCTCCGGCGGCGATCCGCACGCGCCGGTCGTCTACTGGATCAGCCTCGCGTTCACCTTCCTCGGCGCGTTCATCTTCTCGATGATCCGCGTCAAGCGCGCGCGCATCCCGCAGGAGGCGATCATCGGCATCTGCTATGCCGTCGCCTCGGCCGCGGCCATTCTCGCGATGAGCAAGGCGACCTCCGAGAGCGAGCACCTGAAGGACATGCTCGTCGGCAACATTCTCGCGGTGTCGTGGGCCGAGGTGGCGAAAACGGCGGGGCTGTACGGCGCCGGCTTTGTCGTCACCTCGTCAGTGGCCATTGCCGGCGTGCTGCTCGTGTTCTGCTACCTGATCGTGCCGTCGGTCGCCGCGATGCTCTACGCGGAGTCGGTGGGCCGCCGGCTCGCGATCGGCTGGACGATGGGGACCGTCGTCTCCGCGCTCGGCGTGTACGCGTCGCTGATGATGGATCTGCCGACGGGCGCGACGATCGTCTGCACCTTCGGCGTCGCGTTGATTATCATGGCGCTCGTGCGGCCGATCGTGCAGGGCGCGCGGCGCCCGATCGCCGCCGATCCCGTCCAATGAAGTGCCGCAACTGCGGCGCCGAGATCGCCGACAAGGCCCTCATCTGCTACCGGTGCGGCACGGCGACTACGGAGGCGAAATACCAGCCGGCGCCCCTTCCGCGCGGCGGCTCGAGGTCGGGTCTTGTGGCGACGGCGATCGCGCTCGCGCTGATTGCCGTCCTCTTCGTCGTGATGGGCCGCGTCGCGGTCGGAGAGACGTCGCAGTACGTGCGCTACGCCGCCGTCGCGCTGGCGGTGGTGATCGTGGCGCTGCGCGCCTACGCGCGCCGCAGGCGCTGACCCACGCGAGCCGCCGTTCCGGGATGTAGGGCGACGCTTTCAGGGTCGCCGGACTCACCCTACGTGTTTGGCAACGCGCTCTGCGATAATCGATCGATGCTGACGGCCGTGCGCGGCCGGTTGACGGCGCTCCGGCAGCCCGTGCGGGCCGCGCGGATCGCCCGCGGCCTCTGGATCCTCTGGGCCGTCGTCGTCTGGAACGTCGTCTTCGATCGCGTGATCGTCGTGGCGGGCCGCAGCTTTGTGGCCGCCGCCGGACGCGCCGCCGTGGAGCGCGCGCCGCGCCCGAACATGGACGACTACATGCGTCCGGCGGTCGCGCGCGGCCTCTGGATCGCGAGCGCTGCCGCCGGCGTCGTCCTCGTCACCGGCCTCGCGTCGGTGCGCGCCGCTTCTCACAGGTGACTCCGTGGCCATCGCGCCCCATCCGCTGATCTACGACTGGAACCACGACGCCGTCGCCGCCGGGCCGTCGCGGCCGGTCGCGATGCTCGACGACGAGACGCTGCGCGACGGGCTGCAGTCGCCGTCGGTGCGCAATCCGACGATCGACGAGAAGATCGACATCCTGCACCACATGGACGCGCTCGGCATCGACACCGCCGACATCGGGCTGCCGGGCGCGGGCCCGAGGGTGGCGCGCGACGTCGAACGGCTCGCCCGCGCGATCGCCGACGGCCGCCTGAAGATCCGCGCCAACTGCGCCGCCCGGACGATGGTCGCCGACATCGCCCCGATTGCGGAGATCCAGCAGCGTACCGGCATCCCGATCGAGGTCGGCGCGTTCATCGGATCGAGCCCGATCCGCCAGTACGCCGAAGGGTGGACGCTCGACTTCCTGCAGAAGACCACCGAGGACGCGCTCGGCTTCGCGGCGAAGGAGGGGCTCACCGTCATGTACGTGACGGAGGACACCACGCGCGCCGATCCCGGCTCGCTGCGCCGTCTGTTCACGACGGCGATCCGCGCAGGCGCGACGCGGCTCTGCGTCGCCGACACCGTGGGCCACGCGACGCCGAACGGCGCGAAGGCCGTCGTCGGCTTCGTGAAGGCGCTCGTCGACGAGCTCGGCGTCGATGTCGAGATCGATTGGCACGGGCACCGCGATCGCGGCTTCGGCGTCGCGTCGAGCATCGCGGCGCTCGAGGCGGGCGCGACGCGGCTGCACGGCGCGGCCCTCGGCATCGGCGAGCGCTGCGGCAACACGTCGATCGATCTGCTGATGGTGAATCTCGTGATGATGGGGTATCGCGACAACGATCTGTCGACGCTGCCCGCGTACGCCGAGGCGGTGGCGCGCGCCTGCGACGTCCGCATCGCGCCGAATTATCCCGTGGTCGGCGCCGACGCCTTCCGCACCGCCACCGGCGTGCACGCCGCGGCCGTCGTGAAGGCGTTCCGCAAGAACGATCGCGCGCTGATGGACGCCGTCTACGCCGCCGTGCCGGCGAGCCTCGTCGGCCGGCAGCAGGAGATCGAGGTGGGCCCGATGTCGGGGCGATCGAACGTGATCTTCTGGCTCGAGAGCCGCGGCCTGCCGTCGACCGACGAGGTTGTCGATCGCGTGTTCGCGGCGGCGAAGGCGTCGAACCGCACCCTCACGCACGAGCAGGTGCAGAGCATCGTCGGCGGCGACGCGAAGGCGGCGGCGTAGTCGGCCTGGCGCTGCGCCGCCCGTACACGTTCATCGTGATGGCGATGCTGATCGTGCTCGCCACGCCGTTCGTGCTGGCGAAGATGGCGATGGACATCTTCCCGGAGATCAACATCCCGGTGATCTCCATCATCTGGAACTACACCGGCCTGCCGGCGCAGGAGATGGGGCAGCGCATCGCCGGCTCGAGCGAGCGCGGCCTCACCACCACGGTGAGCGACATCGAGCACATCGAGTCGACGTCGCTGCGCGGGATCTCGGTCGTGAAGGTCTTCCTGCAGCCGGGCGCGAAGATCGATCTGGCGGTCGCGCAGGCCACCGCCGTCTCGCAGGCGATGCTGCGGCAGGCGCCGGCCGGCACGACGCCGCCGTTCATCATCACCTACAACGCGTCGAGCGTCCCGATCATCCAGCTCGCGCTCTCGGGCCGCGGCCTGTCCGAACAGCAGCTGTTCGACCTCGGCGTCAACTTCATCCGGCCGCAGCTCGCCACCGTGTCGGGCGCCGCGATCCCGTGGCCGTACGGCGGCAAGCAGCCGCAGATCCAGGTCGATCTCGATCCCGCCGCGCTGCAGGCGCAGCACCTCGCGCCCGCCGACGTCGTCAACGCGATCGCGCAGCAGAACCTGATCCTGCCGTCGGGCACCTCGAAGATCGGATCGTTCGAGTACGACGTGGACCTGAACGCGAGCCCGCGCACCGTCGCCGAGCTCAACGATCTGCCGATCAAGACGGTCGGCACGACGCCGATCTACATCCGGGATGTGGCGCATGTGCGGAACGGATCGCCGCCGCAGACCAACATCGCGCGCGTGGACGGGCAGCGCGCCGCGCTGATGGTGATTCAGAAGACGGGCAACGCGTCGACGCTCGACGTGATCGCGAACATCAAGGCGGCGGTCGCGAAGGTGCTGCCGGGGCTGCCGCCGAATCTCGAGGTGAAGCCGCTCGCCGATCAGTCGCTGTTCGTGCGCGCGTCGATCCAGGGCCTCCTGCGCGAGGCGGTCGTCGCCGCCTGCCTGACCGCGCTGATGATCCTCGTCTTCCTCGGCAGCTGGCGCAGCACGCTCATCATCGCCGTCTCGATTCCGCTCTCGATCCTCAGCTCGATCATCGCGCTGAGCGCGCTCGGCGAGACGATCAACATCATGACGCTCGGCGGCCTCGCGCTCGCCGTCGGCATCCTCGTCGACGACGCGACGGTCGCGATCGAGAACATCAACTGGCACCTCGAGCAGGGGAAAGACCTCGAGCCGGCGATTCTCGACGGCTCGCAGCAGATCGCGATTCCGGCCTTCGTCTCCACGATCTGCATCTGCATCGTCTTCGTGCCGATGTTCTTCCTCACCGGCGTGGCGCGCTACCTGTTCGTCCCGATGGCCGAAGCGGTCGTCTTCGCGATGCTCGCGTCCTACGTTCTCTCGCGGACGCTGGTGCCGACCATGGCGAAGTACCTGCTGCACGCGCACGAGGACGTCCACGCCGCGACGCGCAGCCGCAACCCGTTCGTGCGGCTGCAGCACGCGATCGACAACGGCTTCATGCGCATCCGCGACGGCTACCGCGGCGTGCTCGAGCAGGCGGTCGCGAGCCGCCGCCTGTTCGCGCTCCTCTTCTTCGCCGGCTGCGTCGCCTCGCTGCTCCTCGTCCGCTGGGTCGGCGAGGACTTCTTCCCGGCGGTGGACAGCGGCCAGTTCAAGCTGCACCTGCGCGCGCCGACCGGCACGCGCATCGAGGAGACCGCGGCCCTCTGCGACCGCGTCGAGCAGGCGATCCGCGAGGTGATTCCGCCGAACGAGATCGTCAGCGTCATCGACAACATCGGGCTGCCGTACAGCGGCATCAACCTGTCGTACACCAACTCGGCGCCGATCGGATCGTCGGACGCCGACATCCTCGTCTCGCTCTCGTCCGATCACCACCCGACCGACGAGTACGTCCACGATCTGCGGCGGAAGCTGGCGCAGGAGTTTCCCGGCGTCCTCGCGTCGTTCATCCCGGCCGACATCGTGACGCAGATCCTCAACTTCGGCCTGCCGGCGCCGATCGACGTGCAGATCGTCGGGCGCAACGTGGAGGCGAACCGCCGCTTGGCCGCGTCGCTCGTGACCAGGCTCGCGCAGGTGCCGGGCATGGTCGATCTGCGCGTGCACCAGGCGTTCAACCAGCCGCTGCTGCATCTGGACGTCGACCGCACGCGCGCCGTGCAGACCGGCTTCACCCAGCGCGACGTCGCCAACAACCTGCTCATCTCGCTGTCGGGCAGCGCGCAGGTGACGCCGACCTTCTGGCTGAATCCGGCGACCGGCGTGAGCTACACGATCGCGACGCAGACGCCGCAGTACAAGATCGACTCGCTGCAGGACATCGGCAACATCTCGCTCGTCGGCGGCACCGGACAGAGCGGTCCGCAGGTCCTCCAGGCGCTCGCGTCGGTGTCGCGCGAGGCGCACCTCGCCGTCGCGTCGCACTTCAACGTGCAGCCGGTGATCGACATCTTCGGCGCGGTCCAGGGGCGCGATCTCGGCGGCGTCGCGCGCGAGATGCAGCCGATGCTGAACGCGGCGGAGAAGGATCTGCCGCGCGGATCGCAGATCGTCGTCCGCGGCACGGTGGAGACGATGACGTCGTCGTTTGTCGGCCTGCTCGCCGGCCTCGCGCTCGCCGTCGTCCTCGTCTATCTGCTCATCGTCGTGAACTTCCAGTCGTGGCTCGACCCGTTCATCATCATCTCGGCGCTGCCGGCGGCGCTCGCCGGGATCGTGTGGATCCTGTTCCTGTCGCACACGACGATCAACGTGCCGTCGCTCACCGGAGCGATCATGTGCATGGGCGTCGCGACGGCGAACAGCATCCTCGTCGTCTCGTTCGCGAAGGACCAGTTCGCCGCGGGGCAGTCGGCGGCCGACGCCGCCGTCGAGGCGGGGTTCACGCGCTTCCGGCCGGTGCTGATGACCGCGCTCGCGATGATCATCGGCATGGTGCCGATGGCGCTCGGCCTCGGCGAAGGCGGCGAGCAGAACGCGCCGCTCGGCCGCGCCGTGATCGGCGGGCTGACGTTCGCGACGGTCGCGACGCTGTTCTTCGTGCCCGTGGTGTTTGCGCTGCTGCATAAGTCCAGCGCGCATCAGCCATGACGGAGACTCGATGACGAAGGGACCAATTGTCGGCGCGGTCGCGCTCCTGCTCGCCGTCGGCGCCGTCGTGTGGGGCGTCACGACGCGCACGCGCGCGCTCGCCGTCGTCACGCAGGAGACGCGCGAGATGGCGGTGCCCGCCGTCGCCGTCGTGACGCCGGAGCGCGGCGCGCCGAAGGAAGAGATCGTCCTGCCCGGCACGATCCAGGCGTTCACCGACGCGCCCATCTACGCGCGCACCAACGGCTACCTGCGGAAGTGGTACGCGGACATCGGCGCGCACGTCCGCGCCGGGCAGCTCCTCGCCGAGATCGACACGCCCGAGCTCGATCAGCAGCTGCAGGCGGCGCGCGCGGACCTCGCGACGGCGCAGGCCAACGCGCGCCTGGCGCAGACGACGGCGGAGCGGTATCGCGATCTGATCAGGAGCGACTCGGTCTCCCGCCAGGATCTCGACAACGCGAACGGGACGCTCGAGGCGCGCGAGGCGGCCGTCGAGTCGGCGCGCGCGAACGTCCGCCGGCTCGAGCAGCTGCAGTCGTTCCGCCGCATCGAGTCGCCGTTTGCCGGCGTCGTCACGGCGCGCAACACCGACATCGGCGCGCTGATCGACTCGGGCAGCAACGCGAAGGAGCTGTTCCACGTCGCCGCGGTGAACCGGCTGCGCGTCTTCGTCAACGTGCCCGAGGTCTACTCGCGCGCGGCGCGCGCGGGGCTCGCCGCGGAGCTCACGCTGAAGGAATTTCCGGGCCGGAGCTTCACCGGCACGCTCGCGCGGACGTCGAGCGCGATCGACGTCGCGTCGCGCACGCTGCTCACCGAGATCGACGTCGACAACGCGAAGGGCGAGCTGCTGCCGGGTTCGTACGCGGAGGTGCACATCAAGCTCCCGAGTGCCGCCGCCACGCTGAAGCTGCCGGTGGACGCGCTGATCTTCAAGACCGACGGCCTGCAGGTCGCGACCGTCGACGCGGCCAATCGCGTCGCGCTCGTCACGGTCACCGCCGGACGCGATTTCGGCGACACGGTGGAGATCGTCGCCGGCCTGCGCGGCGACGAACGCGTCGTCGCGAACCCGCCCGATTCGCTCGCGTCCGGGCAGGTCGTCCGCGTCGTCGCGCCCGCCGAGCGCGGCGCGGGCCAGCCGTGATGCGCGGCGCGCGCGCCGCCGCCGCGCTGCTCGTGCTCGCGTGTACCGCGTGCGCGCCGAAGATCAAGTACGAGGCGCCGGCGGCGCCGACGGCGCCGGAATTCAAGGAGAACGCCGACTGGAAGCCGGCGCAGCCGCGCGACGCCGACGTCCGCGGCCCGTGGTGGGACGTCTTCGGCGATGCGACGCTGGCGTCGCTCGAGCAGCGCGTCGACGTCTCGAACCAGACGCTGAAGATTGCCGAAGCCCAGTTCGCGCAGGCGCGCGCCCTCGTCCGAGGCGCGCGCGCCAACCGCTTCCCGCAGGTGACCGCGGCGCCCTCCGCGAGCACGGCGCGATCGTCGGCGAATCGCGCGGTCGCCACGTTCCACGATCCGTTCACCGACATCGTCGTGCCGCTCGACGCGTCGTACGAGGCGGACGTCTGGGGCCGCCTGCGCGGCATCGTCGAGGCGAGCCGGACGGCGGCGCAGGCGACCGCCGCGGATCTCGAGACGGCGCGCCTCAGCCTGCACGCGGAGCTCGCCATCGACTACTACGCGCTGCGCGGCCTCGATCGCGAGCGGCAGCTGCTCGATGCCGCCGTCGACGCCTTCGCGCAGGCGCTCGATCTGACGCAGAACCGGTTTCGCGGCGGGCTCGCGTCCGGCGCCGACGTCGCGCAGGCCGAGACCCAGCTCGAGACAACGCGCGTGCAGGCGGTGGACGTCGGCGTGCAGCGCGCCGCGCTCGAGCACGCGGTCGCGGCGCTCGTCGGCGAACCGGCCTCCACCTTCTCGCTGCCGCCTTTGCCGCTCGACGCGGCGCCGCCCGGCGTCCCGGTCGGCGTGCCGTCGGAGCTCCTCGAGCGCCGCGCCGACGTCGCGGCGGCGGAGCGCCGCGTGGCGTCGGCGTTCGCGCAGGTGGGCGTCACGCAGGCGGCGTACTACCCGGTGCTGACGCTGTCGGGGGCCGTGGGATTCGAGAGCAGCTCGTTCGGCAGCCTGCTCTCGTCCGCGAGCGCGTTCTGGAGCGCGGGGCCCGCGGCGCTCGTCAACGTGCTCGACTTCGGCCGGCGGCGCGCGGCGAACGAGCAGGCGCGCGCGGCCTACGACGCCGCGGCCGCCGCGTATCGGGAGACGGTGCTGTCCGCGTTTCGCGAGGTCGAAGATCAGCTCGCCGCGCTGCGCGTCCTCGAGCAGGAAGCGACGATCCAGGATCGCGCCGTCGCCGCCGCCGAGCGATCGCTCGCGCTCGCCAACAACCGCTACCGCGGCGGCGTCGCCAGCTACCTCGAGGTGATCACGGCGCAGAGCTTCGCGCTCGGCAACGAGCGCGCCGCAGTGAACCTGCTCACGCGCCGCATGACGGCGACGGTGCTGCTGCTCAAAGGCCTGGGCGGCAACTGGCGCGCGGCGACGCTGCCGACCGTCGCCTCGTCGCTCGAGTGATCACCCTCGATCATTTGCGCGCGGACAGCGTCTTACGCTGTCACGACGAGCAACCGCAGAGCACGCAGAGAACGCAGAGCATTCATTGACGCGGCGCCTGCGCAGCTTTCGAAGCGCCCTCTACACAGCGGCCGCGCGCGAGGCGGACACTTCGTTCGCGCGCTCGCGACAATTGTGCGCGCGTCGTCCGGAGACATGAGCGCGTCGACATGCCGCAAGACAAACCGCGAGAACTTCGTGTCGGCCGCCGTAAGACGCGCAAGCCGCGGGGTGGTGGCCCACCTGGTAGTCAGGAGCGTCACGACAACGGCGCTCCATCCTTCGGCAACAGCCCCGTCGTCGCAGTGACCAAACCGCTTGAACGCATTGTAGACGTGAGACCAATCGGAAAGTTGATCCAGTCCTTCCTCCGCCTTGGCTGCTTCGACATCGCTACATCCACGCGACGATTGCACCGTGCTGGCGTGGGCAGGTGCACCGCAAAGGGCCACGTCAGCAACATCACGATTCCATTTACGTTGCGTCGCCGACAGGGTCGCCTTTGGCTGTGCGTAATCGCATCATCACGTGATCGACCGCCGGCAGCCCTGAAGGGCTGCGCTACCGAATAGCCGATGCCGATCCGGACCAGAAGAGAAAATTGCTCTGCGTTCTCTGCGATCTCTGCGGTTGCTTTCCCGTCACTTCCTCGGGGTCAACTTCACGATCTTCCCCATCTGTCCATCCGTCATGACGTAGAGCGCGCCGTCGGGTCCTTCGCTGACGCCGCGGATCCGGCTGTTGAGATCGGTCAGCAATCGTTCCTCCGCGATCACGCGCGCGCCGTCGAGGACGAGGCGCACGAGCGCCTTTCCCGCGAGCGTCGCAACGAACAGGTTGCCTTCCCACGCCGGGAACAGCTTGCCGGTGTAGAACCCGATGCCGGCCGGCGCGATGTCGGGCGTCCAGAAGTACACCGGCTGCTCCATGCCGTCCTGCGCGGTCTTGTCGCCGTTGATCGGCTTGCCCGAATACTCGCGGCCGTAGCCGATGACGGGGAAGCCGTAGTTCTTCCCCTTCTCGACGACGTTGATCTCGTCGCCGCCGCGCGGCCCGTGCTCGCTCGTCCACAGCGCGCCGGTTCGCGGATGAATCGCCACACCCTGGATGTCGCGAAAGCCGAGCGCATAGATCTCCGGATGCGCGCCCGCGCGCCCGGCAAACGGGTTGTCCTTCGGGATCGATCCGTCGGCGTTGATCCGCATCACCTTGCCCATGTTGCTATCGAGCTGCTGCGGCTGCGGCCAGTCCACTGAGTTGATGCCGATGCCCGCCGGAATCGTGGCGGTGACGAGCAGCGTGCCGTCGCGCGCCTGAATCAGGCGTCCCCCGGTGCCTTCGGCGTCGAGGAGCACCTTCACCTCCTCGAGCCGACGATCGTCGGACGAGAGCTTCGCGCGCGCGGCGACGAGGACGCCCGGGCTGCGCGGCAGCGACGGCGGATTGCTGCCGTCGGGGAGCACCGTGTAGGTGAGATAGATCGTGCGGTTCGCCGCGAACGCGCGGTCGGGACGCACCTCGAACAGCCCTTGTCCGCCGCGCGCGAACAGATCCGCGGGCAGGCCCTCAACCTGTTCGGAGAGCGCGCCCTTGGCGCCGACGATCCTGATCCGGCCGCCGCGCTCGCCCACGATGATGCGGCCGTCCGGGAGGAAGTCGAAGCAGAAGGCGCCGTTCAGTCCTTCCGCGATTGTCTCGGCGTCGAAGGCCGCGGACTTCGCGGGCCGCGGCGCGCGCGTCTGCCCGAGCCACTGCGGAATCGGCGCGTAGCCGTCCGGCGCGGCGCTGCCGTCTTCCGGCCGCGGCGGGCCCGGCGCCTGCGCCGGCGGACGCGGAACGGCGCGCACCGGCTGCGCCGCCACCCGGGTCGCGTTCATCATCACGCATGCTGCCGCAAGTCCGACCACCGTCCGAATCATTCGTCCTCTCCTCGGCAGGCCTGAAGCCCTGCGCTACCGACATGGCAGCGATCACGCTCCGCCCATCTTCCGAATGCGCTCCATCGCGCGCGTCAGCGATCGCCGGCGCTTCCGCATGTCGGCCCACAGGTCGCCGACCCTGGCCACGCGATCCGCCATCGTCCGCAGCGTGAACGTGCGCGGCAGGACGTCGCCGCGCTCGATCTCCTCCCACGTGCACGGCGCCGAAACCGGCGCGCCCGGCTTCGCGCGCACGGCGTACGCCGCCGCGAACGTCGCGCTGTAGCCGTTGCGGCCCGTGTCCACGAGAATGCGTCCGCCGCGATCCGCCTTGCTGAACTCCTGCGTCAGCCGATCGGGATCGCGCGCCACGAGCCGCGTGCCGACGCGGTGCGCGAAGCGCGCGACCTCGCCGGTCGTCGCCGCGCCGTCGAGCGACACGACGATGTGGAAGCCCTTCGAGCCGGTGGTCTTCACCCAGCAGGCGAGGCCGAGCTCCTCGAGCAGATCGCGCAGCGCCAGCGCCGCCGCGCGGAGGACGTCGGGCTCGTCGTCGCGCGACGGATCGAGGTCGAAGACGCACACGTCCGGATGATACAAGTCCGGCACGCGCGACACCCAGACGTGCGGCGTGATCGTGTTCTGATTCGCGATCCACAAGAGCGATCGCACGTCGGTCACCAGCGGATGGTGCACCGTGCCGTCCTTCTTCGGCACGTCCACGCGCTCGAGCCACTCGGGGAAGCCCTTCGAGACGTCCTTCTGCCAGAAGCCTTTCTTCCCGATGCCCGCGGGATATCTCTCCATCGTCACCGGACGTCCGCGGATGTGCGGCACGAGCAGCGGCGCGATCGCTTCGTAGTAGCTCGCCAGCTCGCCCTTGGTAATGCCGTCGTCGGGGAAGAGGACTTTGTCGGGGTGCGTGATCACGGCGCCTCGCGGACAACGTCGCGCGCCTCCTTGTCGAAGCGGACCCCGAGCAGCCGCGGGTGCCGCAGCTTGCCGTGCACCGTCCACTCGATGAAGGCGACCTGCACGACGATCTGCGGCCGCACCCAGTGCGCGCGCAGCCGCGGCAGCCCCTTGGCGCGCGTGAACGGCGACGAGGGCATCTCGATCCGATCGAGCCGCGCGCGCAGATCGAGCAAGAGCTTCGTGTCGAAGCCGGTGCCGATCTTGCCGGCGAACACCAAATCGTCTGCCTGAAAATATCCGACGAGGAGCGCGCCGAGGCCGACGCGCGTCCCCTGCGGATCGGTGAAGCCGCCGACGACGAGCTCCTGCGTCGCCTCGCATTTCATCTTCAGCCAGTGCGGCGATCGGCGGTGCTCGTACGGCGAACCGCGGCGCTTCGCGATCACGCCCTCCCAGCCTTCGCGGCACGCACGCTCCCACGGCTTCGAGTCGTCGAGCGCGGCGACGCGCGCGAGCGGCCCCTTCAGCGGGAGCTTCGCGAGCAGCGCGCGGCGCTCTTCGATCGGCAGCCGCGTGACGTCGCGTCCGTCGAGCCACAGGATGTCGAAGAGGTGATAGGTGCCGCTGTCCCACGTGAGCTCGCCGTCGAGGATCGCGTCGCCGGGCGGCAGCGCGCGGACGGCGTCGGCGATCGCCGGGAGATGCTGCGGCAGGCGGTTGCGCGACAGCAGCCGCACCTCGTCGCCGTTCTTGAACGCGAGCAGCCGGATGCCGTCGATCTTCCGCTCGAAGATCCAGTCGGGGCCGCCGAAGCGATCCTGCGTGAGCGTGGCGGCCATCGGCTCGAGCCACTCGGGGAATGAGGCCGGCATCGGCGCCGGACTATACCGGAGTTCTCGTCACCGACGGCGGTCCGGTCATTATATTGACCAACTCGGTCGTTATGATGTATTACATCTGAATGACGCGGAGCGGCCAGTCGGAGGCGCGGCTGCTGTCGGTGCTCTCCGGGCGCATCAGAGCGCGGCGGCGCGACCGCGGGCTCTCACTCGATCGGCTCGCGGCGCTGTCCGAGGTGAGCAAGGGCGTTCTCGTCCAGATCGAGAACGGCGAGGCGAACCCGTCGATCGCGACGCTGTGCAAGGTGGCGGCGGCGCTCGGCGCGTCCGTGGCCGATCTGGTGCAGGTCTCGAATCAGCAGCCGGCCGAAGTGCTGCCCGCGGGCGCGCCGCGTCTGCTGTGGCGCGGCCCGAAGGGCGGCACGGCGACGCTCCTCGTCGGCTCCTCGGGCCCCGACATGCTCGAGCTCTGGGCGTGGGAGCTGCGGCCGGGCGAGCGGTACGAGGCGGCCGCGCATCCCGAGGGGACGCAGGAGCTGATTCACGTGCAGCAGGGAAGCCTCGCGCTCGCGTTCGGCGACGTGCGCTACGTCGTCTCCGCCGGCGGATCCGCGATCGCGCACACCGATCGCCCGCACGCCTACGCGGCGGAAGGGAAGAAGCCGGCGCGGTTCACGATGGTCGTCGCCGAGTGGCATACGCCGCGGGCACCCGGAGGCGCGGGGCGGCGGCCGCGCGCGCCGGCATGACGGCGAAGCTCGCGGCCGTGGCGCCGCTGCTGCTCGTCGTGTGCGGCAGCCTGCTGTATCACATCGCCGCGAAGTCGATTCCGCCCGCGTTCGATCCGGTCGCGTCGCTCGTCGGGTTGTACGCGACGGCGCTCGCGGGCGGCATCGTCGCCTACGCGATCGCCCGGCCGTCGGCCGCGCCCTTCGCGTTCTCGCGGATGTGGCATCCGACCATTGCCGCGGTCGGCATCGGCGCGCTGCTCATCGAGCTCGGGTTTCTCTTCGCGTATCGCGACGCGTGGCCGGTGAGCGCCGCCTCGCTCATCACGAACGGACTCGTCGCCGTGCTGCTCGTCGTCGCGGGCGCGGCGATCTTCGGCGAGCCGCTCACGATCGCAAAGGCGATCGGCGTTCTGCTGTGCCTCGCCGGCGTGACGCTGCTGCAGCGGTGACTGCAGGGCGAGGCTTTCAGCCTCGCCTCAGTGGCGGCCCTGAAAGGGCCGCCCTACTTGCCGGCGTCATTTCTTCAGCAGAATGTCCTCGAAGAACTTGATGGCGCGCGGATCGTTCGACTGGCCGAGCCAGAACATCGCCTGCTTGCGCACTTCGGGATTACGGTTCGTGCGCGCGATCTCCATCAGCTTCGGCACGCCCTCGTCTTTCGGCAGCTGGCTGAGCGCGAAGACCGCCTTCTTCTTCACCTCGGTCTCGGGATCGTTGTCGATCGCGTTGGTGATCGCCGCGAGCGCTTCTTTGCCCGCCTTCTGCGCGAGCCAGAAGAGCGCCCGGCTGCGCACCTTCGCGCTCCGATCGTCGCGCGCCGTCGCGACGAGCGTCGTCAACGCCGACGGGACGGGGCTCACCGACAAGCCGAAGGCCACCTTCTCGCGGACCTTGTCGCTCGGATCCTGCGCGAGCATGCGCGTCAGGAGACGCGCGCCGGCCTCGCCGCGCGTCGAGCCGAGCCAGAACGCCGTGTCCGATCGCAGCCACTCGGGCCGGGCCGGCGCGACGAAGCTCTCGAGCGCGCGGTCGGCGGCCGCCGTCGGGTGGAGCGCGATCGCGGTCATCGCCGTCTTGCCGACGCGGTCCCGGCGCTCGCCGGAATCGGGCGACGAGGTGACGAGCGAGGCGAGCCACGCCACGCTGTCGTCGGGCTTCACGTCAGTGAGCCAGACGATCGGCATGCCGCCGGCGTCGATGTCGCAGTCGGGCGTGAACGTCCGCAGGCGCACGACGGCGCCGCCCTCGAGGCGCGCGAGCACCAGGAACTCCGTCGCCGGCTCGAGCGCGATGCGCGTCCCGCTGCGATCGCGAACGTCGCCGGTGCTCATCGACACGCCGCTGCCGCTCTCGAGCCGGCACATGCCGGCGGAGAACGTCGAGTCGGCAATCGTGTCGTAGCAGCACATCTGCCGGCTATCGGCGACCATCGGCGCCCTGTAGCCGACCCACGTCGCGCTCCGGCGCGCCGCGATGCTGCGCACAGTCGCGTCGAGCCCGGCCGACGCAGACTCGGTCGTCGGCCGGGCGTTCGTGAACCGGCCCTGGCCGGCGCCGCCGGCGCCGGTGACAAGGACACAAAGGAAAAGAACAGAGGTCACAGAGGCGCACACAAAGGCTGGCCTGTGCGCTCTTCTCTGTGAGTCCCTCTGCGCCCTCTGTAAACCTCTGTGTCCTTGACGCGCGACGGCTGCGACGGCGATCACTTCAGCAGCTCCATCAAATAATCCGTCGCCTCCTTCGATTTCATCAGCGACAACCTCGAGACGATCTCTTTCTTCATCTCCACGTTGCGCTCGGCGCGCGCGAGGGCGACGAGGGCGCTCGCGTTGTTCTGCAGGAACAGCGCGTTGACCACCGCCTTGCGGACGTCCGGCGAGGCGTCGGATGCGTAGATCCCGGTGAGCGCTTCGGTCGTGCCGGGCCGCCGCATCAGCCCGAGGTTGCGGATCGCGCTCTTGCGCAGCTCCGGATCCTTCTCGCCTTTCGCGAGCT
>QHWK01000202.1 GCA_003223775.1 Acidobacteriota bacterium | reverse complement strand
ACGTTCGACGACTACCGCCGCGCCTGGTCCGAAGTTGGGTAGGCAGTTTCTCGATCTCCTCGAGCGCCACGGCTACGATTTCTTCACCGGCGTTCCGTGCTCGCTGTTCGCAGGCGTAACGCGGCTGCTGGACGACGACGCGCGCTACGGCTACGTGAGCGCGGTCCGCGAGGACTCCGCGATCGGCCTCGCCGCGGGCGCCTATCTTGGCGGACGTCAGCCGGTCGTGCTGATGCAGAACAGCGGCCTCGGCGTGAGCGTCAACGCGATCGTGTCGCTCAACCAGATCTACGACATTCCGTTGCTCGTCGTCGTCACCTGGCGCGGGCAGGACGGCCGCGACGCGCCCGAGCATCTCGTCATGGGCCGGGTGATGGAGCCGTTCCTGCGGCTGCTCGACGTGCCGTTCGAAGTCTTCGATCCCGCCTCGATCGACGCGCAGCTCGCGTCGCTGACGGCGACGATGCGGCAGACGCGGCGGCCGGTCGCGCTCGTCGTGCCGAAGGGCGTCCTCGAGCGATGACGAGGGCGGACGCGGTCGCGCGCGTCGCCGCGGCGCTCGGCCGCGATGCGCTCGCCGTCGCGTGCAACGGGATGATCGGACGCGAGCTCTTCACGCGCGCCGACGCGCCGACGCGCTTCTACATGATCGGATCGATGGGGCTTGCCGCGTCCATCGGCCTCGGCCTCGCGCTCGTGCGGCCGTCGCGCACCATCGTCGTCTTCGACGGCGACGGCAACGTGCTGATGAACCTCGGCGCGATCGCGAACGTCGCGGCGGCCGGCGCGCCGAACTTTCATCACGTCGTCTTCGACAACGCCGCGCACGGTTCCACCGGCGATCAGCGAACGATCTCCGATCGCGTGCGGCTCGAGGACGTCGCGCGCGCGGCGGGATATCGCCGGTGCGCGCGCGTCTCGACGCCGGAGGCGCTCGACGAGGCGCTCGCGGCGTGGTTCGAGGCGCCGGGTCCGTCGATGCTGCTCGTCGCCGTCGATCGCGGCAATCTGCCAGGCATCGGCCGCGTCGAGCTCTCGCCCGCAGAGATCGCGGCCAGGTTTCGCGCCGTATGCACATCCTCCTGAATCCGGGGCCGGTGAACGTCAGCCCGCGCGTGCGGGCGGCGCTTGGCCGGCCCGACATCTGCCATCGCGAGCCGGAGTACTTCGACGTGCAGGACGCCGTCCGCGCGCAGCTGCCGATCGTCTTCGGCGCGCCGCCGTCGGAGTACACGTCAGTGCTGCTGACGGGCAGCGGGACCGCGATGGTGGAGGCGATGATCGCGTCGGCCGTGCCGCAGGGCGGGCGGCTGCTCGTCGTCCGCAACGGCGTCTACGGCCAGCGCATCGGCCAGATGGCGGCGGCGCACGCCGTCGCGTGCGATACGCTTGCGGCGCCGCTCGTCGAGCGGCCCGATCCCGGCGCCGTCGATCGCGCGCTCGCGCGGACGCGCTACGACGCGCTCGCGATCGTCCACCACGAGACGACGACCGGGCTCCTGAACGATCTTGCGCCGATCGCGGCCGTCGCGCGCGCGCGCCGCGTGCGGCTGCTCGTGGACGCCGTCAGCTCGCTCGGCGGCGAGCGGTTCGATTGTCCGTCGTGGGCGCCCGACGCCGTCGCGTGCACCGCGAACAAATGCGTGCAGGGGCTGCCCGGGATCTCGTTCGCGCTGGTGCGGCGCGAGTTCATGGAGACGATGCGCGCGTACCCGGAGCGCAGCGTCTATCTGCACCTGCCGCGGCATCATCTCGACCAGGAGCGCCGGTCCACGCCGTTCACGCCGGCGGTGCAGATCGCGTGCGCATTGCAGGCGGCCGTCGAGGAGCTCGGGGAAGAAACCGTCGCCGCGCGCATCGCGCGCTACGCACGCGCCGCCGCGATCGTGCGCGAGGGGCTCGAGGCGCTCGGGCTGACGCTGCTCCTGCCGCCGACGCTGCGCTCGAACACGCTCACGACGATCAAGCTACCGTTCGGCGTCGCCTATTCGACGCTGCACGACGCGCTCAAGCGCGAGGGCTTCGTCATTTACGCGGGGCAGGGCGCGTTCGCCGACGTCTGCTTCCGCGTCGCCAACATGGGCCACGTCGAGGAGGCCGACTTCCGGCGCTTCGTCGACGCGGTGGGCGCCTGCGTCGGATGACGCCGCGCCGCGCGATCATCCTCGCGGCGGGGCAGGGCATGCGGCTGCGACCGACGATCGACGATCGGCCGAAGGGGCTGATCGACGTCGCCGGCGAGCCGCTCGTCGGTCGATCGATGCGTCTGCTGCGGGCGCACGGGATCGAGCGCGTCACGATCGTGGCCGGCTACCGCGCGGATCAGTTTCGCGACTTCGCGTCGCGCCGCGCGGACGTCGACGTCGTCGTCAACGAGGACTACGCAGCGACGGGGAGCATGGCGTCGTGCGCGGCGGCGATCGACGCTGGAGTCGACGGCGACATCCTGCTGCTCGAGAGCGACATCGTCTTCGAGGAGCGCGCGCTCGCGGCGATCCTGGCGGCGCCGGCGCGCGATGCGACGCTCGTGTCTGGACCGACGGGCGCCGGCGACGAGGTGTGGGTCCATGCCGTCGAGGGGCGGCTGCGCGCGATGAGCAAGCGCGCCGAAGATCTGCCGTCGAGCGTCGGCGAGTTCGTCGGGATCACGAGGCTCTCGGCCGAGGCCGCCGCGATGATGCGCGACGCGTTCGCCGCGTTCGTCGCGCGGCACAGTCACGGCCGGATGGACTACGAGACGGGCGCGCTCATCGCTGTTGCCGGCCGGACGCCGATCGCCGTCGTCGTCGTCCCCGATCTGCGCTGGGGCGAGATCGACGACGAACGGCAGTACGCTCGCGTCGCCGCGATGCGCTGGGAGTAGCGCCCGGGCTCGGAGTGGGTTCGGACCCCCTCCGACACTGTTCTACACGCGGAACGCGAAGGCAGCGCCAGGTTGGCGTTCGTTGTCGGGCGGAAAACTCTGGCGCTTGTCCGCGAAGTATTGATCGCGGAAATTGCCGTCGCTCTCGCGGTTGAACGTCAGATACACGTTTCGCCGCGGCCTGTCGGTGGCATTCGGCTGCGACTGGTGCGGCACGAAGCAATCGAAGAAGACGACGTCGCCCGGCGCCATCGGGTAAGGCACGAACTCGACGCCGGCGAGCTCCTCGCCCTCGAGCGGCTCCCACTTCCGCCCGATCATCCCGCGCCGGTGATGCCCGGCGGCGAGCTCGAGGCAGCCGTTCTCGATCGTGTTCGGATCGACGGCAATCAGGACCGACAGAAAATACGGCGCGTAGCGATCCCATCCCGGCTGGATGTCCTGATGCGGTGTGAAGCCGCCGCCGCCCGGCATCTTGAAGTTGACCTTGTCCTTGAATAGGACGGCGGGTTCGCCGAGCAGCGCCGAGGCGGGGCCGACAATGCGATCGTCGAACACGAGCCGCGCGAGGTCGCCGTCGCACTCCACGAACTTCTCGATCCGCGACAGCACGCGCGCGCCCGGCGCGACGAGGCTGTCCTCGAAGTACACCATCTGCCGGCCAGCCTCGAGGGGCCGCGCCGCGAGCGCGTCGATCGCGCGCACGTGCGCCGCCGCCTCCCCGGCGCTGAACGCGCCGCGCACGATCACGAAGCCGTCGCGCTCGAACGCGGCCATCTGCTCACACGTAAGATCCATCGGCAACCTCGAACGGCGATGGCGTAGGCAACCAGCGCTCCAGCGCGCGCTGCACCGCGCGCACCGCTCCCTCGCGCGGCCGCGCGCCGAAATTATCGTTCAGGCACGCGAACTTCGGCGCGAACCACCGGAGGCGCGCCATGCCGAGCGCCTGGAGCGCCGAGACGTTGTTGAGCGGCTGATACCAGGCATGCCGCGCGATCGTCGGCCACGGCACGCCGACGCCGTGCCCGGCCGCCAGCGCGAAATGCGGGTACAGATGCTCGGGCGCGACGTTGTCGGCCGCGCGAAAACGGCTCGCCGACGTGCGCGCGAACGCGTCGGGCCACAGGTCGATCATCTCCATCCAGCGATCGCGGTCGACGGCGAGCGGCGCGAACTTCAGCTGCCCCCGCGCCCGCCGGCCGAACCGCTCGTCGAGCAGCGCGTTCGACCGCGCCAGCGCGAGATTC
>QHWK01000201.1 GCA_003223775.1 Acidobacteriota bacterium | reverse complement strand
GGACCTGCGGAAACGGGTGGCGAAGGCGTGGGATGCAGGCGGGGATGCCGACGCGGTCGCCGCACAATATGACGTCAGCCGAGCCTGGGTGCATCGACTGATTCAACGGCGGCGAGAGACCGGATCGCTGGCACCCCGGAAGCAAATGAAGTTTCGGCGACGCGTGCTCACGGCCCGCGAAGAGCAGCGGTTGGTGGCGCTCATCCTCGCGCGGCCCGATGCGACGTTGACCGAGTTGCGCGAGGCGATCCCGACGACCGCGGCGCTCAGCACGTTGTGGCGGACGATCGATCGGTTAGGGTTCACCCTCAAAAAAAACGGTACACGCCGACGAGCAACGTCGGCCTGACGTCGCCGCGGCCCGGCGGCAGTGGCAGACCTGGCAACCGCTCCGGCACGTGCCGCAGTATCTGTTTTTGGATGAATGCGGGGTCACGACGGATTTGCTCCGTCGGTACGGCCGCAGTCTGAGCGGCACGCGCCTGCGTGATCACACGCCCTGCAGTCATTGGGAGACGCACACCGTCGTCGCGGCGCTGCGACTCGACGGCCTCACGGCCCCGGCCGTCTTCAACGGACCGATCGACAATCCGACGTTTCTCGCCTACGTCGAGCAAGTCCTGGTCCCCACGCTGCGCGCCGGCGATGTGGTCGTGCTCGACAATCTCGCCGTCCACAAACAACCGGCGGTGCGCGCGGCGATCGAAGCCGTCGGCGCCCAGCTCCGCTTCCTGCCGCCCTACAGCCCGGATTTCAATCCGATCGAACTCGCCTTCGCGAAGCTGAAAGCCTTCATCCGGGCCGCGCGTCCCCGGACCTTTGATCACGTGTGCGATCTGATCGCCGTCGCGATCGGGCTCTTCACGCCCACGGAATGCCGAAATTTCATCCGGCACTGCGGCTATCGAGTTTCTACAGGGTTATGAAAAACGCTCTAGAGGACCCCCGCGATGGACAGATAGCTGTATGAGCTGATTGAAGACGTGGCTCTTATCAGGCCCTCGTCGTCAAGACTTCCCCAGACGATCTTCTGGAAGATCGCCGGCGACGTCGAGCGCTTCAGCAGGCTCAACGTCTCCCGCGCCACGCATTTGCCGCTCATTCGCGGCGCTGCCGGATTGTCGTAGCCGGCGCCGTGGCCGTCGCGACAGCTGCAGTCGCTGCCGAAGAGCAGCTTGTCCTGATGCCGCTTCAGGAAATCAGCGGTGAACTCAGGATCGCGCGACAACGCGGTGTTGGCGGAGACGGCTGACGTGTCGCCGAAGAGATTCGCGTAGTCGCCCAGCCAGCGATCGGTGACGCCGCCGCGGGCGACCTTACCGGTCGGATACACGGCCTCGTTGTGATAGTCGGCGCTGACGTTGGCCCAGAACGCGTCGGCGTGCCCGATGAACGTTGTTCGCGGGTAGGCTTGCAGCATCGAGGCGAACGTCTTCGCAAACCCCGCGCTCCAGGTCCCTTCGTTCGCGGCATGATCCACTTCCTGGAAGTGAATCAGAATCGGCACGCGCAAGTCGGCCGCGAGCGCGTACATGCGGCGAAGCTCCGGACCATCGGCGGCGACGTGAAACTTCATCTCGCCGAAGCCTTGTGCGCCGCTCTTCACCGCCTGCGTCAACATCTGTTCGGCGTCGGGCTTCGTCACGTCGGAGCTGTTGAACCAGATGAACCGCCCGGGCGCCGCGTTCTGCACCGCCGTCACCTGCGCGAGCGCGCCGCCGCGCGTGAGCAGGTTCGCTTTCGCGACGCCGGCGCCGTCGAGGTGCGCAACGTTCGCGGCCGGCTGCGGACGCAGGTGAAAATGCAGATCGAAGACGGGCGAGCCCCATTCCTGCGAGGGCTGCTGGCCGCCGAGCGCCGGCAGCACCGCGGCGGCGGCGAAGGTTTCGAGGAATTCGCGGCGGTTCATCACGCGGCCTCCCTGGGGCGGCGTCGCCAGCACAGATTCGCGATCAGCACGAGTGCACCGGCGAGTCCAACCGGCACGCCGGCACGCGCGCGCGAGGTGGGATCGCCGCGCAGATTGTACTCGACGACCAGCTCGCGCTGATCGACGTCGCGCCGCTGCGCCGCGACGATCACGCGATCGCTGGCGGGAACCAGCACGTTCGCGAGGTACACGCCGATGCCGCCGCTGTCCGTATGGCGATACCGCAGATGATGGAGCCCGGGAGCCAGGCGCGGGATGGCTGCTGATGCGTGAATCCGCATCGCGGCCTCGCCCCGCAGCATCGCGTCGATCGCGGGGGCGGCGCTGTCGACGAGCGCGACGCGAAGCGGCGTGCCGTCGACGTCGAGCGCGATCGCGTGCAGGACATCCTCCGCGTAGGCACGAGCCTCGCCGGCCGAGATCGATCCGTCTGCATCACCGTCGATCGTCCTCAACACCCGCTCCGCGACCGCGATGCCGGGCGTCAAGTCCAGCGTGAGCTCCACCCGGTTCGGATCGATGGCGAGACGCGCGGCCTGAAGATACTCGTCGCGCCGGTGCGCCGAGGACACACCGGCCCACATCAGGAGGGCCAGCGTCAGCGCGCCGACTGCGCTACTTCGTCGTGTATTTCGCACCGTAGTCGTTCGTCGGATCGCGGTAGATGGTGTGGATGTGATCGACGCTGTTCTGCGGGGCGTATTCGACGACGAGCGTCGGTCCCTGGACGCGGAAGTATGCGGCGCTGCCGTTGGTCGTCGGTCCGCTCCACGCGAAGTACGTGTTGGCAAGATTCGTTTTGATCTCCGCCATGCGCGGCTCCGCGAACGCGTCGCTCATGATGCCTGCCCACTCGCGCACGAGCTCCATCAGCATCGTCTGCTGCGCGGCCGCGAGCGCCGACGCGCGAATGCCCTCCGGCTGAATCAAGCGTCCGTCCTGCCCCGGGCCGAGCACGAGATCCGCGACGCGGTAGCCGAGGATCGCCTGCGCGCGCTGGCTCGCGTCCAGCGCGTTGATCAGCGCAAACGCCTTGTCGTTTTCGTTTCCCAGCGGCCGCACCGTACGGCCTTCGAAGGTGTAGGTCGCCGGTTGCGCGGCGGGGAGACTCGGCGCCATCGTCGCCTGGCTTCCCGCCAGCGTCAGGTTGATCGCCAGGTGATGTCCGCCGAACTGCAGCATCCACGGCGCGGTCGCTGACGGCGTCCCGACAAACGCCAGGTAGTACTCGTTCTCGCCGAACGTGGGGCCGCGGCCGCCGCCGCGCCCCGCGCCGCCCGACGCCTGCGTCGTTCGCAGCACTTCGTCGCCGCGCATGATGTCCACCACCTTGCGGTAGCCGTCTCGGCTGAGCGCGGTGGAGAGGAGCGTCATGACGGCCGCGCGCTCGGTCGGCGCCAGATCGGCGAGGCGCAGCCCGGTGCGCTGGAACATCGGGCTCGGAAGATTGGACCATCGCGACTTCTGCGGGCCGCCGAATGGGAACTGCACCTTGGCCCGTCCAGCCTCGTCGAGGGTTGTCAACACACCCTGCGCCGCGGCGACGATGCGCGCCACGGCGTCAGCCTGCGCGTTCGCCGCCAGGCCGCGCTGGCCGCGCCCGGCTGCGGCGGCGGCAACCAGCAGGCCGATCGACGCCAGCGTCGCGATTCGATGTACTGATCGCATGACGAGCATCCTACCGCTCACGTCCATTGACGGGGCGGTGAAACAGTTGTGAAGAAGCGTATCGCGCGTCACGCGAACGGACACTGGCACGCCCGCGGCGAACAAAAGCTGACACGAGGGCGCGTCCGACAGATCTGTCAGCCGCCGTTCGCCGCTGTCAATTCCTCGTGAATCACGGAAACGGGCTTGAACCCGGGCGCCGGCAGATGTACTGTGTCCCCGCCGCTTTCATCAGACGTCCGCGCCCGCGAGCGATGCCCGCGCGGCGCGAGCCATCGGGGGCGGCAGTTCCAGCAACCGCGGCTCTCCG
>QHWK01000200.1 GCA_003223775.1 Acidobacteriota bacterium | reverse complement strand
CGGCCACACGATCATCCAGCAGGAGGGCCGCCGGCCGGAGCGCGTCGACTGGAAGGCGCGATCGCTCTTCGCCGTCCCGCTCAACGTCAAGTATCAGCACTTCAACGACGGCGACAAGCCGGTGCGCCTGCTGGCGGTGACGAGCTTTCCGTTCATGCTGAACACCACCGACAGCGTGAAGTTCGTCTACGAGAACCCGTTCGAGTTCCGCGATCGCTACAACGCGCAGGAGGACTACCTGCGCAGGAACGACCACCTCGGCCCGAACCAGACGGTCACCAACGTCGTGCCCGACGCGCTCGAGTTCAAGTTGGACGCCTACGAGCGCCGCGGAAAGAACACCACCAACATGCACTGGCGCATGGGCGGCGACACGATGGTCGACTTCCACGTCTCCGAGATGCCCGGCGGCGTCTACAAGCGCGCGCATCGCCACAGCAGCGACGCGTTCATCCTGCTGCTCTCCGGCGAGGGGTATTCGCTGACGTGGAAGGAAGGCGCCGAGAAGCGGACGCGCGTCGACTGGCACGAAGGCACCGTCTTCGTGCCGCCGATTTACTGGTATCACCAGCACCTGAATCCGGGGAAGACGCCGGCGCGCTACCTCGCGATCAACGCGCCGACGCTCGTCTCGCGCCTCGGCCTGCGCTTCGAGGATCAGATCGAGAAGGATCCGCCCGAGATCGAGCAGGAGTTCGCCCGCGAGGTTGCCAGGCGCGGAGGAACGGTGAAGAAAGAACCGTAATTAAGAATTTGGAATTGAGAATTTGGAATTCGTCGTCACGCTGTCACGACCGTGATCACGAATTCCAAATTCCAAATTCCAAATTCCTAATTCCTATCGACAGCCGATACACCGTCCCGCTCCGTCCACCGTCCGGGTCACGTCGCTCACCGGCACCACGACGTCCACCACGTCGCGGACAAGCAGCGTGAACAGATCGACGCGCGTGCCGGCGCGGATGGCGCCGCCGGCGGTCGCCTGCTCGTTGACGTGCGTCGGCATCACGACCCGCGGGCGGACGAGCGTCTTGATGACGAACGCCGCCTCCTCGGGCCCGAGCGTCGCCGTGTCGCTCATGTTCAGCACGATGAGCGTCGGCTTGTAATACTGCGCGACGATCGTGTTCATGTCGCCGAACATCCCCGTGTCGCCCGTGAGATAGGCGACCAGGCCGTTGGTGAACGTGAGCACGAAGCCGCCTTCGCTGCCGCCGTAGCCGCTCAACCCGCCGGCGACGCCGGGCGTCTCGATGAACTGCGCGTTGATCCCGTTGCTGTGCACCGCCTGCACGACCGCGATGCGAACGCCCGGCCCGCTCGCGCCGCCGCGCCGCGCTTTCCGGCTGCCGCCGGGGCGCAGCGTCGCCGTGCACGGCGCCGCCAGCGGGACGTCGAAGATGTTGTCGAGGCCGCCCGCGTTGCACGCGGCCGTCGCCGAGCCGCGCAGGTTCTGGATCTTCCGGCCGAGGAAATCGGCGAGCTCGCCGGGCGCGATCACGGCGGCGTTCTTCGCCGACGCGATGCTGACGAAGTTCGAGTCGGGATTCGCGGGGCCGGCCGCCGGCGCGGCGCAGGTGCCCGGCGCGCTGCGGTTCGGGCGCGCGTCGCCGAGATGATCGGTGTGCGCGTGCGAGAGCAGCATCACGTGCACGTCGCCGAGCCGCGGATCGGTCTCGTCGACCGTCCGTCCCGGGTCGTAGAGGATGCGCACGCCCGTCGGGTCCTCGAACAGCATCGCACGGTCGTTGCGGCACAGCTCGCCCGCGTGGCTGCCGAGCGGCGTGATCTTCACCAGGGCCGAACCCTGCGCAGCGGGCCGCGACGCCGCCGCGCCAAGAAGCAGTACAAAGACGAGGGCGTGCGCGCGAGGCTTCATGTGCGTCCTCCATCACGGCCGGCGGCCGAGGATCCTACTTCTGCTTCGTCTCTTCGTCGAAGCGGCGCAGCAGCTGGCGCGCGGAGCTCGCCTGCTCCGTCCCACGATAGAGCCGCTCGATGCGCTGGTACTCGGCGCGCGTACGCAGCCGGTACGCGTCTGCCGAGGCCGCGTCGTGCGCCTCGCGGTACAGCCGGTAGAGATCGCGATAGTCGATCGCGAGATAGAGGCGCAGCTCCGCGTTCGCCTTGAACGCGGGATGGCGCGCCAGGAAGCGCCGCTTGGTCTCGACCGCCGACAGCAGCTGACCGAGATCGCTGCCTTCCGACTGATAGAACTGGTAGGCGATGAGCGTGAACTCGGCATCGGAGGCGTGCGGACCGCGCGGCGCCGCCGACAAGTACCGCTGGAACAGCGCGCCGTCGTAGAAGAATTTCTTCTTGTCGCGGTTGTACGCGATGACGATCCCGAGCGCCTTCGTGCGGCTGAGCGCGAGGTCGATCAGCTCGCGCTGCTCCATGCCGTGGGACTCGACCTCGGCGTTCAGCAGCGAAGCGAGCGCGTCGGCCTGCGCCGCCAGCTGAAAGGTCGCTTCGGCCTGCGGCGCGGCGGATCCGCCCGCCATCTGCTGCTCGAGCCGCTCCATCGTCTTCAGCGTCGTGTTCAGGCCGGCGGACGTCATGATGACGTCGGCGCGCGCGGCATCTGCCGCGAGGATCATCGCCGCGGCCAGCGCGAGCGGCCGCCGCCGGCGCCGCGTCAACACGAGGAGGCCGAGGATCACCGCGCCGGCGACGACAAGCGCGGGCGCCGTCCACCGCTCGTCGGCGACGCGGCGCTCGTAGGCGGCGCCGGGACGGAGGACGACGCGCTCGTCGCGCCCCGCTGCCGAGATCTGCGCCTGCGTCGTGTGCGACGGGTACAGCTCGATGAGGAAGTCGGTGCGCACCGAGACGACGCGCATGCGGCGGCCGGCGTCGGCCGTTGCGGTCGCCTGGAGGTACTCGAACCCCGACGCGTCGCGCCAGATCGCGAGCGCGCCGACGGCGGAGGCCAGCGCGACGCCGTCCGCGGTGACGTGGAGATGCTTCAGGACGTACGCGGAGACGACGGCTGCGGCCGCTTGAATCTCCGCCGGCGAGACGCGGCCGTCGAGATCGCGATCGAGCCGGAGCAGGAGATCGACGTCGTCGAGCGGCAGGCGCACGATCGCGCTGAAACTGCGATCGCCAATCGCAATCTGCGCGTAGCTGACGCTGAAGGGGTGCGCGGCGGACCGCGCGCCGCTGAGTGCCATGGCCACGCCCGCCAGCGCGAGAGCAGCGCGCCTCACGACGCCCTACTTGCTGCCGGTGGGTTTCTCTTCGTATTCGCCGCGCGGCACGATCGCGAGATAGCGCAGCGGCTCGGTGCCGGTGCTGAAGTGCTGGTGCCAGTGCGGTCCGCCGGGCACGCCGCACAGCGTGCCGGTGTTGTAGTCGGCGCGGTGCGCCGTCTTCGCCTTCACCGCCGCCTCGTACTCCTTGAGGTCGCGCGCCTCGGACCAGATGTCGTAGCCCGAGCCTTTGAGGATGATGAAGATCGGCTGGTTGCCGTGCTTGTGCGCGTAGGCCTGCGGCCCGACGAGCTCGCTGATGTGGACGTTCGGGTGCGTGCGGTGGCCGACCGTGGACATCATGTTGAAGAACGCGGTCCGATCGGCGCGCGCCTCGCGCATCGCGACCGGATGATCGCGCAGGTCGTCCACGTAGTGTCCCGGATACGTCGTCGTCGCCAGCACGCGCGCGCGCTCCTCCGGTCCTTCCGCCGGATTCTGGTGCGCGTTGCGAAGCTCCTCCGCCACGTAGGGGTACATGTTGATCGCGTACCCGGTGACCGCGAGCAGCCGCACGGGCTGCGCGGGATCGAGGTTGGTGTGCTGCATCTCGTGATCGACCGGGATCGAGAACAGCGCGTTTTTCTTCCACGTGTACTTGTTCGACGGCAGCCCGCCCGTCATGCCGCGGTACTCAGTCTGGCCGCGACCGCTCAGCACGTAGAAGAGCGCTTCGCCGTCCCACCCGTAGCCATGCCACACGGTTTTCTTTCCGGGAGGTATCTCGATCACCTGCGTCAACTGCCCGGCGCTGCCGACGCGCAGCACCTTGGTCTTGTCGCTGAGCTGCGGCCGATCGGCCAGCGGCAGCTTGTTGAGATCCCAGCAGTAGCCCTCGAGCGAATTCTGCTCGATGAACGGCTGCCACCACGAGGCGATGTCCGACGCGGCGCGCTTCTCGATGGTGAGGGTGTAGTCGACCTTGCCGTCGAACTTCACACGCCGCTGCGCCTCGACGTTCAGCGCCGCGAGCGAGACAGCGACGAGCGCGGCAACCCAGACTCGTGTCATTGGTCTTACCTTTATCGCGCGCATGCTAGCGTCCCGCGGCGAAGAGTGTCAAGCGCGGTACGGCGGCTCGCCTCGGCGCGCGCGGTGCGTGCGATACTGGGCGTCGTGGGGATGTCGCGACGGCATCTGCTGCTGTCGGCGCTCGCGGCGATCGGCGCGGCGCGTCCGCTGCCGCCGCTCTCGTGGAGCTGCCCCATGCATCCGGAAGTGGTCACCGACGCCGCCGGCAGCTGTCCGATCTGCCGCATGGCGCTCGTCGCCGTGCGCCTCGACTCGGTGTGGAGCTGCCAGCTCCATCCCGACGTGACGAAGTTCGCCGCGGGCCGCTGTCCGATCGACGGACGCTCGCTCGTGCAGATGATCAAGGCGGTGTCGTTCACGTGCCCTGTGCATCCGAAAGTCGTCGACGTCAACCCTGGCC
>QHWK01000199.1 GCA_003223775.1 Acidobacteriota bacterium | reverse complement strand
CTTGGACAGAACGGGATCGCACCCGTCAATCCGGTCGCAATGTTCCGATGGTCACGGAAGGGTGCCCTTCAGTTCTTTGTAGATCCGCCGTACGACCGCTTCCCTGGTCCCGGCGAACTGCGGCATCTTCTCGTACTGCTGGAGCGTGACCGTCGCGACGGTCTGATCTTCGGTCGCGCCTCGCGCAATCTCAGCCTGGATTCGGTCTCGTACATCGACGAGGAGCTGCCGCATGCGGTCGAGCGCGGCTCGCGTCTGCTTCGGATCGTCCGGGATCGACCCATGCCCCGGCACGAAGACATCAGCGTCGAGCGCTCTCACCGCATCGAGCACTCGAATCCACGAGACACCGTACCCCCCCGCTATGTTCGGAAATTCGTCGTTGAAGAACACCTCGCTCATGTAGACGATCCGGTCCTGGGGCACGAACAGGATGCTGTCGCCCTTCGTGTGCGCGGCGCCGAAGTAGAGGACCTGGATCTCCTTGTCGCCAAGATAGAACGTCATGCGATCGCGAAACGTGACGTTCGGCAGCCGTGTGCGCTGCTCCTGGTCTGACAATTGACCGCGCTGCATCTGGTCGAGCAGCCCAGCACGGTAGTTCTCGTGGCCGATCTTGAACACATCGCCGTAGGCGAGATTGCCCTTGCTGAACGGATCGTGGAACACTGAGGACACGAGATAGCGAATCGGCTGTTTGATGACGCCGGCAATCGCCTCCCGCTCCGAGCGCGCGAGCGCTTCCGAATCCAGCGCGTCGAACACCAGGACGCCGTCGCCCGCGGCGACGACGCCACTGTTGAAAAGTCTCCCCGCGTTGTCCTGCGTATACACATAGTGGCCTGGGATGATCTGTCTCAAAGTTCCCGAGGTCGGCGCCCGATTTGCGGGCGGCGCCTGCGCGGCGGCGTCGGTGGAGAGCCCCAGCACGATCGTGATGAACATCGCAAGCCCGATCTTCATAGCCGTGCCTCGATCAGGACATCGGCGGCGACGGGCGGTCGCCCGATGCGTCCACAACTCTTCCGCGTCCAGAACACGCGAAATCCCTGGCGATGACGCGTGGCTTCATGATCACGAGTGCCGTTCGCCAACCGCTCCACGAGCGTGACAGCCAGGCCCAGAGCCATCGATCGGCTTTCGCGAGGCGCACCCGTCGCGGTCGGGACCGTTGGAGCACCTGCAGGTGATGGCGCAGCGCGAGAACCTCGAGGCGCAGCGCGACACGTGACCGCATGACTCCTCGCAGCACCGCCAAAACAGAAATCAGCACCGGCAGCATCGCACGTGAGCCTATCGGTCCGCAGTGGCAAGTTCAACAACGCCAACATCTACGAGGTTTTTGGCAGGCACAGGACGATTTGGCCGTGAACGGAACCAGGCCCGAATTCGTTCGCGTGGGAGACCGATGGCTCGTCGCCACGGCCGACTACTGCGCACTCGCGAACGAGGTTCGGATTTACGATCCCGACCGGCTGAAGACGGCGGCGCGCACGAGCGAACCGGGCGTGCTGCTTTATCGTTTTCGAAGCTCGCCGTACGTGCAGACATGCACTGGATCGATTCTGCTGGTCTGCTGGTCCTCGTGCAGAACCGAAGCTCCGGACAAGGATGGCGGCTCACCGTCGTCGATCTCGCTCGCTCACTCGCCGCTGGCCAGCAGGTGGCGACGGAGACCATCGATTTATCACCACAATCCGAACTGGAAGGATTTCACATCGTGACGCCCGGACGGGGACTGTTCGTGACGAGCTCCTCCGTCTCGAATGTGTATTTCGCTGACGTGCGCCGCTGAGCGGGACGCGTCCGGCCCGGCGAATCGCATGTAAACGGCGGCGCCATTCCAGCGTTGACAGGCTCGTCGAAAGTGACCGCAGTCCCATCGAATGGACGATCCGCGCCAATCTTCTCTCGGCCACGCCGTCGAGCCCGGCGATTCGCTCTTCGGGCACGCGTAGTGAATGACGTTCACTGGACGGCGTGCACACCAGGCATCGTGTTTGCTAAATCTTTCGCGCCCGGCGCAAGGTGAATCAATCGGTTGCTGATCGCCACAGCCGCGCGCCTCCGCGTCGAACGTACGCCTGCTGTCCTGCGGGAGAGTCATTGATGCCTGTCGAACACGGCGCTCCATTGGCCGCCGAGCTGATCGTCGCGAATGCTCCTGATCCGCTGTTCGTGTGCGACCTAAACGGCAAGATCCTCGTGGCGAATCACGCCGTATCGCAGCTCCTCGGCCTCCGCCGCGACGAGGTGCTCGAGCAGTCGCTCTCCAGGTTTCTGAATGCGACCGAGGCGAGTGAGTTCGTGGCCGCGGTCCGTGAGGTGATCAATCGCGGCGTCACACGCAACGTTCGCCTCGGCCCCCGGAGCGCATCGGGCGACACCATTCCGACGAGCCTCAATGCTGCGGCGCTGCGCGATCCGCTCGGCAACGTCATCGGGGTGATCGGCGTCCTGCGCGACATGCGCGAGCTCGACAAGGCGCGAGCCTACGCCGAAAGTCTCATCAAGAACGCGCCCGATCCGGTGTTCGTCTCCGATCTCGATGGGAAAGTTCTGCAGGCGAACGACGCCGTCTTCCATCTGCTGGGATTCCGGCCAGCGGAATTGATCGAGCAGTCGCTGTCGCGGATCATCCCGCCCGACGAGACGCGCGAGTTCGTCGCCGCGGTGCGCGAGGTCGTTGAGAAAGGCGAGACGAGAAATGCACGGCTTCATCCGCGAAGCGCGTCGGGCGAGATCATTCCAACCACGCTCAACGCATCGGCGCTGCGGGACTCCGCGGGCACCGTGATTGGCGTGATCGGGATCCTCCGCGACATGCGCGAGCTCGACGAGGCGCGCCGTTACGCCGAGAGCCTGATCAAGAATGCGCCGGATCCCGTGTTCGTCACGAATCTCGACGGGAAGATCCTGCAGACCAATGATGCGGTCTCGGAGCTTCTGGGCTTTCGAGAGGATGAAGTCGTCGAACAGTCAGTGGCGCGGTTCATCAGCTCGCGCGAAGCGGGCGAATTCGTGGCGGCGCTGCGAGAGATCGTCGAACGCGGGGTGACGCGAAATGTACGACTCAACCCGCGGAGTGCGTCCGGCGACGTGATTCCAACGATGCTCAACGCCTCGGCATTGCGAGACAACGATGGTCGTGTCGCCGGCGCGATCGGGATCCTGCGCGACATGCGAGCGTACGATCGCGTCGTGCAGGCCCTCGAGGAGTCGCGTCAGGAACTTCAGGCGGCCGATCAGGCCAAGGATCGTTTTCTGGCCGTCGTGTCTCACGAGTTGCGCACGCCCCTCACGGCGGTCCTGGGATGGGCACGGATGCTGCGCGCCGGACTCCTCGATCAGGCCAGCGCCGCCCGCGCCCTCGACGTGATCGAGCGCAACACGACGCTCCTCGCGCAGCTAATCGATGATCTCCTCGACTTATCGCGCATCGTGTCCGGCAAACTCCAGTTGGAGCTGCGGCCGATCGATCCCGTCGGCGTCGTGCAAGCCGCGATCGAGGCGGTTCGCGCGGTGGCCGATGCCAAGCAGATCACGCTGAAGGCGGTCGTGGATCCGACGGCTGGCCCGGTGGTCGGCGATCCCAAGCGTCTTCAGCAGGTCGTCTGCAATCTCCTCTCGAACGCCATCAAGTTCACACCAGAGCGCGGCGTGATCGAACTGAGCCTCGAGCAGGCGGACGGGTCTGCGCGGATCACGGTTCGGGACAATGGGCCTGGGATCAGTCCCCAGTTGCTGCCGCACGTCTTCAAGCCGTTCCAGCAAGGGACCGGCGCGCGGCGACACGGCGGGCTGGGGCTCGGCCTCGCGATCGTGCATCAGATTGTGGCACTGCACGGCGGGTCCGTTCGCGCCGCGAGCGACGGCGACGGCCGCGGCGCCGCGTTCGTCGTCGAACTGCCTCTGAGACGCGAACATGTCGAACAGGAGATTGAGGCAGAGTGCGTCCGGCGGCGTGACACGGACAGCGACGCGCGACTGGAGCTTTGCGCTCTCGACGGCGTGCAGGTGCTCGTCGTCGAGGACGACGCGGCCGCGCGTGAAATGCTGACCGGAGTGCTGCTCGAAGCCGGAGCGGACGTCACGGCGGTTTGCTCGGCAGCGGAGGCGCTGGACAGCTTGCATCATCGGCGAGCCGACGTGCTCGTCAGCGATATCGGGATGCCCGATGAGGACGGCTACGCGCTGATTCACAAAATCCGTTCGCTTGCCGACGAGAGCG
>QHWK01000198.1 GCA_003223775.1 Acidobacteriota bacterium | reverse complement strand
GGCTTCACGACCATCGTGCCGATGAAGCGCTCGTTGTTGTCGATGCCGTCGAGGAGCTGGTTGTTCTGGTTGTCGAGCGCGCCGTTGATCGAGATGGCGGAGGTCTGGCGGCGATCGTCGGGCCGCGTGCCGCTCGCCAGCGAGTTCGGCACGCCTTCGTTCGCGCCGGGCACGAGCTGCACCAGCCGCACGAAGTTGCGTCCGTTCACCGGCAGGTCCTGCACCGCTTTCTCGGTGACGAGCGAGCTGAGCGTCGCCGAATCGGTCTGCACGAGCGGCGATTCCGCCGTGACGAGGACGTTCTCGGCGACGGCGCCGACCTGCATCTTGACGTCGAGCCGCGCGCGGTCCCCCGCGGCGAGATCGAGCGCGGCCGCCTGCGTGGAGAAGCCCTGGAGCTCGATCTTGACGCTGTAGCGGCCGATGGGCAGCAGCGTGAAGGCGTAGTCGCCCGATTCGTTGGTCGGGACGACGCGCGTCTCGTGCGTGCCGGCGTGCTCGACGGTGACGGTCACGCCCGGCAGGACGGCGCCGGTCGTATCGGTGACGCGGCCGACGATGTCGGCGGTGGTCAGTTGTGCGAAGGCCGGGTGGGCGGCCAGGCAGAGGACGGCGACGGCGGTGGCGAGTGATCGGGCAGCGCGCATGATTCGTTCCCTCCGTGCATGCGGCGACGCGTGGCAGGAAACCGATTTCATCGGTGATGTAATCGGTTGCAGACGCTAGCAGAGTCGCCCCGCGCCGGGCAACCGTTTTTCGCTGCTATGATACCGCCGCCGTGGCCAACATCTACGAGGTCGCGCGCCGCGCCGGCGTCTCGACCGCGACCGTATCGCGCGTGCTCAGCCAGCCGAGCGTCGTCTCGCCCGACACGCGCCGCAAGGTGCTCCAGGCGGTCGAGTCGCTCGACTACGCGCCGAATTCCGCGGCGAAGAACCTCCGCACGCTCCGCACCGCCAAGCTGCTCGTCACGGTGCCCGACATCTCGAATCCGTTTTTCTCGCTCATCCTCCAGGGCATCGAGGACGCCGCGCAGCGCGAGGGCTACGCGGTCCTGCTCGGCGACACGCAGCACGACGAGGAGCGCGAGGAGCGCTACGCGCTGATGCTCAAGCGCAAGGAGGCCGACGGCCTCATCGTCCTCGGCCACCGGCTGCCGGGCGAGGCCGCGGCGCTCGTGCGCGCGATGGCGCCGCGGTGCGCGCCGGTCGTCAACGGATGCGAGTTCAGCCCCAAGCTCGGCATTCCCAGCGTGCACATCGACAACGCGAAGGCGGCGGCCGAGGCGATGGATCACCTGTATCGCCTCGGGCATCGCCGCATCGGCATCGTCACCGGGCCGCTGGTGAGCCCGCTCAGCCGCGATCGGCTGCGCGGCGCGACCGCGCGCGCCAAGCAGCAGGCCGCCGAGCGCGATTTCATCGTGATGCACGGCGACTTCTCGATCGAGTCGGGCGCCGCCGCCGCCGAGCGGCTGCTCGGCCGCCGCGAACGGCCGACGGCGATCTTCTGCTTCAACGACGAAATGGCGATGGGCGCGATCGAGACGGCGCGCCGCCGCGGCCTGCGCGTGCCGCTCGACGTGTCGGTCGTCGGCTTCGACGACATCCGCTTCGCGCGCTGCGTCGATCCGCCGCTGACGACGATCGCGCAGCCGATGCGCGCCATCGGGGAAGGCACGGTGCGGCTGCTGCTGCACATCCTGAACAGCGAGGACGGCGCGGCGCCGGAGTCGGTGACACTGCCGCATACGCTGACCGTCAGGTCGAGCACGGCACCGCCACGGGCGAGCCGGGCGAGGTGAAATCGCAATCCGGAAGGCAGGAAGGCAGAAGGGCAGGAGGGCAGGAATTCAAGGAAGGAGGCCGGAAGGCTGAAAAGACGAAGGCGGAAGGCTGGAAGGATGGAAGGCAAGGGCTGGAAGGCAGGCTTTCCTTTCGCCTTCATCCCACCTTTCACCCTTCACCTTTCATCCTTCTTCCTTCCGGCCTTCGTCCTTGCCGCCTTCCGGCCTTCCTCCTCTGAATTCCTGCCTTCCTGCGCTTCTGCCTTCCTGCCTTGCCGACGACGGTCGTAAGATCCCTTCTCAGGAGACAGCATGCAAATCATCCGGACGCCGAAAGTCTATGACGTCTGCATCGTCGGATCGGGAGCCGGCGGCGGCATGGCGGCCAAAGTGCTGTGCGAAGCGGGCGCCGACGTCGTGATGCTCGAGGCCGGGCCGATGTGGGACGCGGCGAAGGACTCGAAGATGTCGGCGTGGTCGTACGATTCGCCGCGCCGCGGCGCCGCGACGCCCACCAAGCCGTTCGGCGAGTTCGACGGCTGCCTCGGCGGCTGGGACATCGAAGGCGAGCCGTACACCCAGGCCGCAGGGTCGACGTTCGACTGGTTCCGCGGCCGCATGCTCGGCGGCCGCACGAACCACTGGGGCCGCATCTCGCTGCGCATGGGCCCGGACGACTTCCGCCGCCGGAGCCTCGACGGGCTCGGCGACGACTGGCCGATCGGCTACGACGACATCAAGCCGTACTACGACCAGCTCGATCGCCTCGTCGGCATCTTCGGATCGATGGAAGGGATTGCGAACGAGCCGGACGGCGTCTTCCTGCCGCCGCCGAAGCCGCGGTGCTACGAACTGCTGATCAAGCAGACGGCCGACAGGATGCGCATCACGTGCATCGCGAATCGCCTCTCGATCCTCACGCGGCCGCTGAACGGGCGCCCCGCGTGCCACTACTGCGGGCAGTGCGGCCGCGGCTGCGCGACGCACTCGAACTTCTCGTCGCCGTCGGTGCTGCTGCCGCCGGCGCTCGCGACCGGCAAGCTGCGGATCGTCAGCGGCGCGATGGCGCGCGAGGTGCTCACCGACGACCGCGGCCTCGCGTCGGGCGTGTCGTACGTCAACAAGGCGGATCGCCGCGACTACGCGGTGCGCGCGCGCACCGTCGTGCTCGCGGCGAGCGCGTGCGAGACGGCGCGCTTGCTGCTCAACTCGACGTCGGGACGCTTTCCCGACGGCCTCGCGAATTCGAGCGGCGCCGTCGGCAAGTACCTGACGGACTCGACGGGCCTCGCCGTCGGCGGCCACATCCCGCGGATGGAGCAGATGGTCGCGCACAACGAGGACGGCGTCGGCGGCGCGCACCTCTACATGCCGTGGTGGCTCGACGCGAAGGCGGTGGACTTCCCGCGCGGCTATCACATCGAGCTCGGCGGCGGACGCCGCATGCCGGCGTTCGGCGTCATGGGCGGCATCCAGCGCTTCAACGGCGTCGGCGGCTACGGCAAGACGCTGAAGGACGACTACCGCCGCTTCTACGGCGCGACGGTGAACTTCGCCGGCCGCGGGGAGATGATCCCGAACGCCGACACCTGGTGCGAGATCGATCCGAACGTCGTCGACGCCTACGGCATTCCCGTGCTGCGCTTCCACGCGAAGTTCAGCGAGCACGAGGTGCGGCAGGCGAAGCACATCCAGGACACCTTCCGCGAGATCATCCACACGATGGGCGGCACGCCGCTCACGCCGATGCCGACGCGCGAGGCGAACTACGGGCTGGAGAACGTCGGACGCATCATCCACGAAGTGGGCACGACGCGAATGGGGAACGACCCGCAGACGTCGGTGCTGAACGCGAACTGCCAGGCGCACGACGTCCGCAACCTGTTC
>QHWK01000197.1 GCA_003223775.1 Acidobacteriota bacterium | reverse complement strand
GTTTGTCGCAATTACGGAGAGCGTCGTCGCGCGCGGCGCGTCGGCAAGCGCCGCGGGTGGCGCAGGCCTCATTGCCAGATCGCGGCGTAAGACGTCAACCGTACGTGCGAAGCCACGGCCGTCAGACGTGCGCGCGCCAGCGACGATGCTTCCATCTCGCCAATTAATGACGTCGCCAGCGCAATTCACGACGACGAGCGCCCCGATGATGACGTCGGCCAGTCGTGCTGACGAACTGCCGATGCCGCCCTTCATTCCCGCCATGCCGCGGCCGACAAACAGTTTGCCCACGGTCGCACCGGCGCCCGCGCCGACACTGCCTTCACCGACCGGAGATGGGCCGGCCGATTGGCACGCGCGGTACGCCTCGTCTGGTCCGATCCGGATACGGCCATCGCCGACGGCGAGATCATCGATCACCGCACCGAGAACGACTGGTACGCGAACATTGGATACGCCCCAGTCGTAGCCGACGTGGCGTTCTTCGAGGAAGCGGACCATACCGGCAGTCGCGCCCAGCGCCATCGCTCCGCCACCCATGAGCAGGATGCCGTGAATTCGGTCCACGGGGCTGACGGGTTGTAACATGAGGCCGAGCGACTCACCGGCTGCCGAGCCGGCGTAGTCGGCGCCGGCAGTCGGCGGTGCGTCGAACAAAATCGCGGTGCAGCCGGTTGGACGGCGCGAATCCGAGAAGTGTCCGACCCGCACGCCGGTGACGTCGGTGATGGAACCAGAGGACACTGAGGTCGACTGCCCGTTGGCGGCGAAAGGAGCCGCGGCGAGAATCGCCGCGTCTGGGACTTGTTTGAGAAAGTGACGCCGCGAAATTGTCAGTGGAGGCATGACTGGATAGAACATTCGAGTACGCTACAGAGTCATTTCATGTGCCGCTGCAAGCACGAAGCCCATCGCCCAGCCGGATTCCACATCACGTACGCGCATTTCGCGGTTTTCGGCTGGCAGCGCCCACAAGTCATAGGTATTGTGCAGTACGCCATCGTCAGTCAGGTTTGCAGTTACAAAACGCCAAGCCCGTAGCGCCGCGGAAAGGTACTGGTGTGGCAGCCACCCGCGTCGCACGGACTCGTGCACAGCAAGTGCAAACATCGCCGGCCCCGAGACGTCGAGCGGTGTCGAAGGGTCATCGAGCAACACGTGGAACCCGCCGTTCGGCTCCTGCACGCGGGACATTCCATCTGCAAGGGTACGCAAATCTGACCTGAAGCCGGTAAACGCCGAATGTTTCGCGTCGAGCCGCCCCAGCATTGCAGTAATCGCCCAAAACAGCCAGCCCGACGCTCGCGTCCAACTTGTCCGCCCGATGCCATCATTCAGATAGACGGTCTTGGCCAGACCGATATCCTTTATTAGAAACGTTTCGATCGACGTCCGCAACTCGTACAGCGCCTGATTGCGATATGCCGTGGCATTATTGGAATCCAGTGCGGCGCCAATCATCAGTGAGCTGACGGCGAGAAAGGTAACGTCGGGAATCGCGAAATCTGCAGTGTCGTCATGCGCGATCAGCCCCAGTCGGTTTCGAGCCGTCCTGTGTAACACGATATTGGCTACGTCGACGGCCACCTTGCGAGCACGCTGATTGCCGAATAGCACCACGAGCTGTTCGCACACCTGCGAAATACCGAAATGCCCCGCGTACGTCGTCAGCGGTATGCCGCCCGCGCGCACAGTGCGCGAACGATTGCCTGAATACGGTGCGACATCGGTGGTGTTGAGATGATG
This sequence comes from Acidobacteriota bacterium, assembly GCA_003223775.1. Classification (GTDB taxonomy): domain Bacteria; phylum Acidobacteriota; class Vicinamibacteria; order Vicinamibacterales; family CAVVIG01; genus QHWK01. Next base: position 2,393 of record QHWK01000197.1, on the reverse strand, counting down.
CGTCAACCATGCGAGAGCAAATGCCTCGACTTCAGGAACTCGGTGATGCCACCGCAGCGCGCCGACAAGAATCATGGTGCCGAACCAGTCCGTGTTGATCGTTGATGGAGGTTGAGCCAGCAGACGTTTCAGGATTCCTGTCACGCCGGCGGGCGGCGGTTCGAGCGTACGCCCTGCGCTTGGTTTCAGCTCTTGCGCTCTCCTCACAGAAAACAGACCTGCACTGACAACCGCGAGAGCTTCTCGACGAGTCATGCACGCGTGTCCTTCTATTGATGAGTTGCATTTCGTCATCGCTTGATCACCACCGATTGTTCAGCCCAATTCGAAATCGACGACCGTACGGTGAGATTCTCCGAGTTGTCGCGTTACCGTTGATCGCGATTGGATGCTCGAATTCTAATAGACGCCAGGGGACAGTGTTTCCGAAAACACGCTCACGATTTTTCTCGAGTGAGTGATTCAGCGCGTCACCGTTCTGTTGAGTAAGCAAACGCCACCCTGCTCGTGCGCGGCATAATCGGTGGAAGTCGGTGAGAACCATGTCGTCGAAGACTTCGAGCCCCGCAGCAATCCAATCGGCTTCGGTCCTCAGCGCTGCCGGATCAACCAGGGGTTGCGGACGCCGTTTGCGCATCCATTCGCGATAGCCTTGGGGCTCGCGACTCTTGAGGTAGAACGGATAGGTGCGGACCTCGTCGACCGGTGTCGCGTAGTACTCCGCCTCAGTGTAGAAGCGGGGCGTGGCCTTGCCACCGGCAATCGGTAGCGCCCAGGAACGCAACGCTTCGTCGGTCCAGAGACGCAGCACCGGTTGCGCCTGCGGCGCGTGGCCGTCGAGAGACCGACCGCAATCGCGAACGCACAGATCGCGGAAAGCAAGCCGACCGAGGGGCGCTACGGAGAGACGGTCCAAGGCCCCAACTCCAGTTTGATACTCGCGCTCGATTATAGCGAGGAGCGTTCGTCCCCTGGTGATCGCCGCGCGCATTACTGCTGACGTGGCATGAACGCGGTCAACAACTCGTCGTCGAGTTTGGCGTTCGAGCCGCGCTCGTTTGCGAGGCGAAGCGATTCCGATAGCTGCTGCATCTGTGCTGCACACGTACGCGAGTGGACGCCTTGAAGAGAACGTCGATCGCGATTCGCGCGTGACATCGCCTGCACAGAGAGGTGGCGGCGGCCATGCCGTTCAAAACACTGGCAGTTCGCGCGACTCGACGGAGATGATCACGCCATGGTTACTGAATCTGCGTCAGGCCGCGAAGTACCTCGGCTGCAGTTTTTGGACGATCCGCGACTATGCGTTGCAGGGTCTCATCTGCGCGGTGCGCCTGCTGTGGTTACGCCGCTCGGAAGCTTAGACCAATACGCCATTCGGAAAGTGAGCCACTTGCAGGGCGGTTATTCTACGCCGATTGACGGTCGCTGATTCGTTCTTCTCTCTCCTGTGTAGACAAGATCCTGGGCCCTGTGGGAGCGGTGGGAAACTCGTTCTGTGAGTTTTCCACGGCTTCCATAGGGTTTGCTGTCACGATCGCGGCGCCGCTCGCGGAGGCGGCTTGGTGGGCGTGACGGCAGTCGTTGACGCCTCGGGGTCACGGCGCTTGCGCATCCGGTAGCTCTTGCCTTTCGTCGTGATCACGGTGGCGTGATGCGCGAGCCGATCGAGCAACGCCGTCGTGAGCTCTTCGTCGCCGACGAACACGGTCACTCATTCGGCGAATGCGAGATTTAAGATTATAGCGATGTCGCCGCACGTCACGAGATAGAAGGTCACGGCTGTCGCGCAGTCGATGTCTATCGTTAGCTGCCAATACTGTGTTGTTCATGAGGACTGAGGACCGCCATCCGCGCAACCGCTTCCGACTGTCGCAACGATCGTGCAGGCGTGGTCCTGCACATCTGCGATGGCGCGGTCGGCAGCGCGCGGCAAAGGCGGCTGTGGCTCGGGCCGCTTGACGAGCGTGCACGTCACGACCGACGTCCCGAACTCCCGTAGGACGGGCACCGTGAGCCAAGAGTGGCCGTGGATCGGGCGGATCTGGCAGCGCTCAAAACGGAACGGGCTCTCCGCGATCAACCGCTCGAATCGGCCGACCGTCATCTTGTTCAGGCCGCACTCCATGATCGTGCGCGCGGCCTGATGCGGCCGGAACCGCTTGCGCCAACGTACCAGCGCCTGTTCCGTGAAGATGAGGTGGGCCCACGGAAAGACCGAGAATAGGTGGCCGCCGAGCGGATGGTACCAGGGAGGGCCGAACGACGCGATCGCCTTGCCGTCCGGCGCGAGATAGCTGTCCATTATACGGAGGATCGTTGCCGGATCCTTGAAGTGCTCGAACGAATCGAGCGACACGACGATGTCGGCCGCCTCCTCGGGAGCGCTGGTG
>QHWK01000412.1 GCA_003223775.1 Acidobacteriota bacterium | reverse complement strand
GCGCGCGGTGCCACGTGGCGCCGCCATCGACCGACACTTCGACGGCCGCGACGCCGCCGCCCGTGTCGCCGGCCGTGCCGGCGATCGACACGCGGACGCCGGCGTCGAGGCTGGCGCCTGCCAGCGGACTCGCGATGCCCGACGTCGGAGGCGTGGTGTCGGCCGATCGGGTCGCCGCAACCAGTCCCGGCTGCAGGAGGCCCGCCGCGACACCCATGTCGGCGAACAGGTTGACCGTCGCCTGCCGCATCCGCGCATCGATCGTCAGGCTCGGGTCGACCGTCGGATCCGGACGCCGATCGTGGTTGCCGTCGAGCCCCCACGACCACTGGACGGTGCCGGCGCCGAACACCAGCGCGCCGCTCGTCGGCTGTCTGTACATCGTCAGCGCATGCGTCGCGTCCGTGTTCCTGAGGAACGTCGCGCCGCTGTCCACCAGCATCTCAGTGCCTTGCACGGTGGTGAGCGAGAGACGCACGAGGCCGGGGGGCCGCTGGCCGTTGTCGATGTCTTCGTCCCACTCGTACCCGACCGTGTCGGGCGCGAGCGTAACGAGCGTGCCCGGCGCGAACGACGCGATGTTCGTATCGCGCCACAGACGGAAATGGCCGTACTCGGCCGGCACCTGGATCGCCGCGGTGCCGCTGTTCACGGTGAACAGCGTGCCGGTGACGGCATTTTCGGCGTGGCCGCCGTCGGATGCTCCGGCCGACGCGCCGTTCGGATCGCGCCACGTGCCGGTCCACACCGTCGGATTCGGGTCGAGCGCCGAGGCGGGCACCGTGGCGTGAAACGTTTCCTTGTAGCTGACCAGCGTCTTGTACGCCTCGCGGGCGCCGGTGATGCTCGGCTCCCACCGCGTCTTCCAGAACATCTCGTTGCCGCTGAAGAACGCCAGGTTGACGCCTGCGTTGCGCGCCGTTTCCACGCTGGATCGCTGGCCGGCCGACCAGTACTCGTCGTGGCCGACGGACAGGAATGCCTTCGGGGGCGCCGTGCCCACTAGGGCCGCGCCGAAGCGATCGGTGTCGACGCCGGTCCAGTACTTCACGTCGTAGCCGTTGGCTTCGAGGAAGCGGACCATCGGGTATTCGGCGTTGAAAACAAAGCTTTGCGGATCGTGGTCGCGCGTGTCGAACGGCCGGTTGTAGCTCACCTTGTACGCGCGGCCGGCCGACTGCGCCTGATACTCGGGAGGATTGATGTTGTTGTTGGTCGGACTGCTGGCGGCGTCGTAGTAGAGGCTCTTGCCGCCGTACCGGTTGTACGCCTGCCAGGTCGTGTCGGATGTCTGAAACAGCACGTCTGCCGCGCGTGCATCGTCGCGCACGATGAAGACGAGATGGCTGGCGCCGCGGGTGTTGGCGTGCGTCAGCTTGCCGATGTAAATGCCCGACGTCGCGTCTGCCGGCACGGCCCACGAACCGGTGACGCTCCAGTTGCCGCAGTCGACCAGGCCGGTTGCGTCGCCGATGCAGGCCGGCTGCTTGTTCGCCAGGGTCACTTCGTCCGCCGTCGGAATGATCTGCGCGACGTGTCGTGCGCCCATGCCGCCGTAATATCCCAGACGATAGACGTCGATCGTGAACGACGATGATGCGCCGGCGGTGTTGACCTTGAACCCTACGGTCTCGCCCTTGTTCACGCTGATCGAGCTCGCGAAGCCCTGAATCGCCGGATCGCTCAGGCGGCTGTTCGGATTCGTCGGGTCGTTCGCGAGGTCCCATTCAGACGGCGGGTTGCCAGGCAGCGCGTTTTCGCACACCACGGGGTTCGACCCGCACGTGCCGGCCTGCGCCGACGCGGTCCGAGAGCGCGCCGGCTGCGTCGCGACGACAAGGATCGCGGCGAGCGACGACAGTGCAAAAGAGAACGAGCGCCGTGCATTCGTGGTCATAAGTCCAGTCGCCTCATCGCAGATCCGGCCTGGCGGCGCACACACCCCTTCCGACTCGTGATGCATCCCGAGTGCGATCACGCCGGACAGGCCCTCGATTCGAGTTCGTTTGCGGCTAGTTCAGCAAAGCGCTCGCCGCAAAAGCGGGATTTTCACGAACAAATTTGTCAGGGGTTTGGGGACGATTCTGTTATCCGGCGTCCGCCGCGCGAAGAAAGTCAGCCTGGGCGCTGACTAAAGTTCCGCCGCGCACGGAATAGCGCCATTTTGACGTCGCCGGGGCTCGTGTTTTCGTCACCACCAGGACGGCCGCGAGGCACGCCGGAGCGCGAGCGCACACAGGCCCCGAGGCGCGCGCTCAGGGATGCGGCATGGTGGTCGCCGGCATCACCGCGGACGTTTCATTCCGAAACGATCGTGGTGCACTGCTGGAGCGTCGGGGCATACCCGAAGAACCGCAAGCTGGCGGCGCGCACGTAGTTGCCCTCGAACATGAAGTTGCGCACGGCAGGCAGACCACCTGGATTCCATTCGATGACGAGCTCACGGGCCGGGTCCGAGTCGAAGTGACATCCGCGGATCGCCAACGGACCTGGGTACTGATAGTTGATCGCGATGCCGTCGGCGTTGAGCCCGTTGCCTGCCCAGCGACACGATTCGAGGCGCAACCCGAGGAAGGCGCCCGACGGGCCCATCGTGCGCACGAAACGGTTGCTGCCTTCGAAGGTCGCGTTCTCCACTGAATCGAACGCGTTGTCCGAGCCCCAGATGACGAAGTCTGCGTCGGTGTGGCTGCCGGCGCCGCCGCCGCGCCAGTGGAAGTTGCCCGCGAAGGCTCGCACCGCGGCCGACGAAGGCGCATCATCCCACGCGACCGCCAGGCAGTTGTCGAAGAGCAGCTCGTAGATTTGCGTGTTCTCGAGGGTGAAGGCCGCATAGCTGTAGTTGCTGACGGTGCAGTCATCGAAGCGGTGGAAGTCGTTGTTGGCGTCCACACCGCCTCCGATCTGCACGCCGCGCCCGAGCCCGCCGTTGGTGCCGTCGAGATTGAGTTGTCTGAACACGTTGTGCCGGCTGACGAACAAGGTGCCCGGCGCTGTCATCATGCGGATGCCGATCGCGAGCGGCGCCGCGCTCGAGGTGTTGATGCTGAAATCCTCGAAGCGACTGTGCTGCACGGACGCGAGCTGGAGCAGCGGGGCCGTCGCGTCGCCGGCCCACTCGAGCCTGGTGCGCCCGCCGCTGCCTCTCACGACCAGACCCGTCGCGTCGGCCAGCGTCAACGTGCCGGAGATCTTGTACGCGCCTGGCGGCAAGACTACCGTGGCGCCGAGGTGGCCTTGCGACGCAGCGGTGAAGGCTTGTTGAATGGCGTCCGTGTCATCGTGGACTCCATCGCCGCGCGCGCCGTATTGACGAACGTCAATCGTCAGGTCACCGTGTTGGTCGTTGGGCATTGCTTCGGATCCTAATCCGATTCGCGCACTGAAGAGCGTCGCGCACCCGCGGTTACGGCGTAATGGTCAGCAGTCGCACACCGACAGCAGTAGAGCCGTCCGGGTTCGTCACCCGGACCTCCCAGAGTCGATTTTTCTTCGGTCCTCCAGGCCGAATCTCGACGTTGGCCGTCAGTTGCGTCGAACTGTCCACGTGACTTTGAGCACGCGGGGCGTCAATCCGCTGCCGTTCGCAAAGGTCACGCTGGCACCGTCGGCAAAACCGGTCCCGGTGATCACGAAGGCGGCGACACCGGCGTTCTGGCTCACGACGTTCGGGCTGATGCCAGTCACACTCACCTTCACGATCGGCGGCGGGTTGACGGTGATCGTAACGGTTGCCACATTGCTGTCGGCGCTGCCGTCGCTGGCCTTGTATGTGAAGCTGCAGATGAATCACAGCGAGGCGAACTCCTTCGCGTTGCGAACCGCTCGGCGTCGAGCCATCCGCCCGATAGAAGATAGTGAAGTGGAACTGCTCGAGAAGAATTCGACGCGTACCGTGTGCGGTTGACGGGTATTGTCGGGGCGGCTCAGAAATACGCGGGACGGCCCGCGTCTCCACGACGTGGCGCTCGATCTCAGCAAGCCACGCGGCCTCGACATCCGGGTCCGCATCGCCTTCGAGCGATTCGATCAAG
>QHWK01000411.1 GCA_003223775.1 Acidobacteriota bacterium | reverse complement strand
GCGCGAACGCCTCGACGTGCGCGATCGGGTCGCGGCGTGCGAGCGCGTACACCGTGTTCTTCATCGTGTCGGTCGCGAGGCACGCGCTGTTGTCGCCGGCGACGTACACATCGTCGAACGCGCCCTCGAGCTGCACGTCGATCGTGAGATCGACGACGTCGTGTGGATCGCCGGCGTGCGGGCGGCGCACCTTCACGAGGCGCACGCGCGATTTGCCGTACCGGTTCCAGGCGAGCACGCTACGCGCCTCGATACGTCGTATAGCCGAAGGGGCTGAGGAGCAGCGGGATGTGGTAGTGGTCCTCGGTATCTTTCACGTTGAAGGTGATCCGAACTTCCGGGAAGAAATTCACGTTGAGGCCCATGTCGCGCTGGTACGCCGCGACGTCGAAGGTGAGCCGGTACGCGCCGGGCGAGATCGGCCCGTCGGTGAGCGTCGTCACGCGTCCTTTCGCATCGGTGACGCCGCGGCCGACCGGCGCCCACTCGCTCGCCTGGCGGAGCTCGAGGATGACGGTCACGCCGACGGCAGGGCCGCCGCGGGCGACATCGAGGACGTGCGTCGTGATCATGATGGTCGGTTCCTGCCCGCGTCGACGAGCGTTTCGAGGCGCAGGCGCGTGATCTTCCTCTGCTCGTCGCCGGCGATCTGCAGCTCGCGCTGCGGGTCGTTCGTCAAACGATCCTCGAGCGCGGCGAGCATCGCGTCCGCCGATTGGCCGGTCGCGCAGACGATGAAAATGTAACCGAAGCGCGCCTCGTAGTCGCGGTTGGCCGACGCGAGGCGATCGCGCACGTCCGCCGACGCCCGCGCGGCGCCCGCCTGCTCCTGAGACGCCCACGCGGAGCCCGTCGGCTCGCCGATGCGCGGGTGCGCGGCGAACGCCTCGAGCCAGTCGCCTGGATCGAGCGCGCGCCAGGCGGCATCGGCGCGCGCCAGGAGATCGTCGAGGTCGCGAAACGGCCGCGCCGCCGCCATGCGCGCCGCCCACTGAGTCGATCCGCTGGATCTGATCCTGGATCTGATCCTGGATCTGATCCTGGATCGTTCCGGGGTTATCGCGGCCGGCCGAAGAGGCGCAGGCGCGCGACGCCGCCGTCCGGGTAGATGTTGAAACGCACGTGCGTCGCGTCGCCGACGGCATTCAACTCCTCCTCGAACCAGTGCCGCGTGTGCGGCTGCAGCGGCATCCTCGGCAGCAGCTCGCGCCACGCGGCGCGCTCGCCGAGGACCGCCGCCGTCTCGCCGCCGCTCGCCTCGAGGCCGCACGCCCCCGGCGCGTTCCCCTTGAAATGACGCGTGTCGACCTCGACGCGACGGATGGTCCCCTCGGCGCCGAGCCTGACGATCGTCCAGTCGTGGCCGGGACCGCGCCGCCGCTTCGTCTCCCACCCGTCGCCCATGTGCGCGGCGTCGCCCGGCATGATCAGGTTGTGCCGCGACCCGAAGAACATGTCGCTGCACGCGACGACGACGCCGCCGTGCTCGGCCGCGGCGAGATCGACGTCGCCCTGCCGCCGCAGGCGATCCCAGTCGGCGACGACCTCGCCGTGCGCGCGCAGCCGCGCAACGCCGCCGTCGGGAAAAATCCGCAGCCGCAGATGCGTGGCGGGCGGCGCCGCGTCGATCGCGATCAGGTTGTGCGTGTCGCCGCGCAGCGGATGGCGCGCGAGGATCTCGCGCCACGCGCCACGCGAGAGATCCTCGGGCGACGAGTTGCCGCGCGCGTCGCACGCATCGATGGCACACGACTCCGGGTAGTTCCCCGTGAAGAACGACGTATCGACGTCGACGCCGCGCACGACGCCGCGGACGCCGAGCCGCACGATGCACCAGTCGTGATCGCCGGCGTCGCGGCGGCGGCGCGTCTCCCACCCGTCCATCCACTTGCCGCGCTCCGTGTACTCGCCTTCCCGCCACACCGCCGCGGACGCCTTGATCAGATTCTCTTTCGCCGCGAAGAACTCGTCGTTCGCGCCGATGACAGCGCCGCCGAGCCGCTCGGCGGCGAGATCGAGGAGCTCGACGAACGGCGCGCTCATAAGAGCTGCCCGCTCTTCGGCCGCGCGAGGACACCTTCGTTCCAGACGCGCTCGCCGCGCAGATACGTCGCGCGCACGACACCGCGCAGCGCGCGCCCGGCGTACGGCGTGAGCTTGTGGCGCTGCTGCATCCGGAGCGGATCGACCGTCCACTCGGCATCCGGGTCCCAGACAACGAGATCGGCATCGCCGCCGACGGCGATTCGTCCCTTGTGCGCGCCGAGGCCCGCAAGCGCGGCGGGCGCCTCGCTCATCCATCGCGCGAGCATCCGCAGGGCGACGCTTTCAGCGTCGCCAGGCGACATCGTCTCGCCATCGCGAGCCTGAAAGGCGCGCCCTACAGCCGACCACACGGCCGGGAGCGACAGCTCCAGCGACGCGATTCCGCCCCACGCCTGCATGAAATCGCCCGCGCACTTCATCGCCGGCGGCGCGGGCGAATGATCGGTCGCGACGAAGTCGAGCGCGCCGGACTGCAGCGCGCGCCGCAGCGCGGCGCGGTGCGCGGCCTCTCGGATCGGCGGCGCGCATTTGAACTCGGTGGCGCCGTCGCGAATCTCCTCGGCCGCGAACGTCAGGTAGTGCGGGCACGTTTCGGCGCTGATTCGCACGCCATCGGCCTTCGCGCGCGCGATCGCGTTCGCGCCCTCCGCGCACGCCACGTGAACGACGTGCACGTGGACGCCGAATTCCCGGGAGAGACGAATCATGAGCTCGATCGCCGCGACTTCCGCGTGCGGCGGGCGCGTGGCGAGATAGGCCTGGTAGGTCTGGTGGGTCGGGTGGGTCTGGTGGGTCTGGTAGGTTGGGCGGGTCGGGCGGGTCACAGAGGCCACCGAGGCCACAGAGGCCGAGGTCATCAGGCACGTGGGATCCTCGGCGTGCACGAGCAGCGGGACGTTGCGCCGCGCGAGGATCGGCATCGCCTCTCGCAAGTCGTCTTCGCCGACGTGCGGGAACTCGTCGACGCCCGACGGCGCGAGGAAGCACTTGAACCCGCGCACGCCGGCGTCCACGAGCGCGTCGAGCGCGCGCGCGTTGCCCGGCACGACGCCGCCCCAGAACGCGACGTCCACGTGCACGCGGCCGCGCGCCGCCGCCCGCTTCGCCTCGAGTCCCTCCACCGTCGTCGTCGGCGGGACGGCGTTCAGCGGCATGTCCACGATCGTCGTCACGCCACCCGCCGCCGCCGCACGCGTCGCCGTGTCGAACCCCTCCCACTCGGTGCGTCCCGGCTCGTTCACGTGGACGTGCGGGTCGACGATGCCGGGCGAGACCGCGAGGCTGCCGACGTCGATCGCGCCGGCGTCCGCGGCGCCGCGCGGCGCGCCCGGCTCGACGCGCACGATGCGTCCGTCTTCGACGTGAATCGACGCAGGCCGCACACCATCCGGCAGGACGACGCGGGTGCTGCGGAGGATCAAGCGCGCGTCGACCTCTTGAGGAAGGATCCGCCGCCCTTGCGGCCGACGAATGCGCCGCCCGCGATCACCGCGCGGCCGCGCGACAGCACGGTGTCGGCAGCGCCGGTCACCTGGCGCCCCTCGTACGGGTTGTAGTCCACCTTCATGTGCAGCGTCTTCGCCGACAGCGTGATCGTGCGGTTCGGATCGAAGACGACGATGTCGGCGTCGGCGCCGGGCGCGATGGTGCCCTTGCGCGGAAACAGCCCGAAGATTTTCGCCGGCGACGTCGACGTCAGCTCGACGAACCGGTTGAGCGAGATGCGGCCCGCGCGCACGCCGCCGTCGTAGACGAGGCTCATGCGCGTCTCGATCCCCGGCGCGCCGTTCGGGATCTTCGAGAAGTCGCCGCGGCCGAGCTCTTTCTGCTCCTTCATGCAGAACGGGCAGTGGTCGGTCGAGATGCACTGCAGATCGTTGAACGCGAGGCCGCGCCACAACTCCTTCTGCTTGGCCTGATCGCGCAGCGGCGGGCTCATCACGTACTTGGCGCCGTCGAAGCCCGGCTCCTCGTAGTTGTCGTAGGAGAGGAAGAGATACTGCGGGCACGTCTCCGCGTACGCCGGCAGGCCGCGATCGCGCGCCTCGGTCACCATCTCGAGCGCCTCGGCCGCCGAGAGATGGACGATGTAGATCGGCACCTCCGCCATCTCGGCGAGCGCGATCGCGCGGTGCGTCGCCTCGGCTTCGGCGCGTGCGGGGCGCGTGAGCGCGTGGTATTTCGGCGCCGTGTGGCCCGCCTTCAGCGCGCGCTGCACGAGCACGTCGATGACGTCGCCGTTCTCGGCGTGCATGCAGATCGTGCCGCCGTTCTGCCCCGTCCGAAGCAGCGCGCGGAAGATGCTGCCGTCGTCGAGCATGAAGATGCCGCGGTACGCCATGAACAGCTTGAAGGAGGTGACGCCCTGCCGCACGAGCGCGTCCATCTCGCACTCCACCTGATCGGTCAGCTCGGTGATGATCATGTGGAAGCCGTAGTCGATCGCCGTCTTGCCCTCCGCCTTCTTCATCCATGTTTCCCAGGCGTGGTGCAGCGTCTGGCCGCGGTACTGGATCGCGAAGTCGACGATGGAGGTCGTCCCGCCGAACGCGGCGGCGATCGTGCCGCTCTCGAAATCGTCGGCGGATCTCGTGCCGCCGAACGGCATGTCGAGATGGGTGTGAACGTCGATGCCGCCCGGCAGGACGTACTTGCCCGCCGCGTCGATGACCGTGTCGGCGTGGATATCGGCGAGCGACGAGCCGATGAGCGCGATCTTCTCGTCCTCGATCAGCACGTCGCCGCTGTACTGATCGATCGCCGTGACGATCGTTCCGTTCTTGATCAGCGTTCGCATCGACCCCCGATGGCAGACCTGAAGGCCTGCGCTACAGCCGCGCCGACGACGCGCGTGCCCGAGATCCAGGATCAGATCCAGGATCAGGTCCGACCTACCCGACCCGCCCGGCCCGCCCGGCCTGCCCGACCTGCCCGACCCGCCAGGCCGTTCAGAACCAGCGCGAGATCGTCACCTTCTTGTCCGTGTAGAACTCGATCCCGTCGCGGCCGTGCGCCTTCAGGTCGCCGAAGAAACTGTCCTTCGCGCCG
>QHWK01000410.1 GCA_003223775.1 Acidobacteriota bacterium | reverse complement strand
CAAGATGCTGATGATGGATTCGACCAGCGGGAAGATGCTCGCCGAGGTCCCGATCGGCGGCGGGGTCGACTCGACGTGGTTCGATCCCGGCACCGGCTACGCGTTCTCGTCGTGCAGCACGGGAACGGTCACCATCGCGCACGAGGACACGCCCGAGACGCTCACCGTTGTCCAGACGCTCGAGACGGCGACCGGCGCGCGCACGATGGCGCTCGATCCCTCGACGCACCGGATCTATCTCGCGGCCGCGAAGTACGCGCCGCCTCCGGAGGGATCGCCGGCCAACGCGCGCCCGACGATCGTTCCCGGGTCGATGCACCTGAAGATTTACGGCATAGACGGGCAGTGACGACGACGTCGTGATCACTTCGGGGGCACGACGGGCACCGCGCCGGGCCACGCGTAGGCGAAGAGCAGCGCGATGATGCCCATCGCCGTCATCAGCACCACGCTGTGGCGGATCGTGAAGCGGAACAGGCGGCTTTCGTCCGCGTGCGACATGCCGGTTGCGGCCACGGCGACCGCGATGCTCTGCACCGAGATCATCTTGCCCATCACGCCGGCGGCGGAGTTCACCGACGCCGTCAGCACCGGGTTCAACCCGAGCGCGTTCGCCGTCACGACCTGCAGATTCCCGAACAGCGCGTTCGCCGACGTGTCGCTGCCCGTCAGGAAGACGCCGAGCCACCCGACCACGGCGCCGAAGAACGGAAACGCGGATCCGGTACCGGCGAGCATGAGGCCGAGCGTCGAGGTCATCCCCGAATAGTTCATCAAGTACGCCAGGCCGAGCATCGACGCAATCGTCAGCATCGCGAACGACAGCTGCCGGAACGTCGCCGCGTAAATGCCGGCGAGCCGCTTCGGCCGCACGCCGAGCAGCGCGGCGGCGACGAGCGTCGCCAGGAAGCACGCCGTCCCTGACGCCGTGAGCCAGTTGAACGTGAAGACTGCCGCGTACTGCGACTCGTTCGGCGTGACCGGCGGCACTCTCGTGATCAGATTGTGCAGGCCGGGCACGAACAGACCGTTCATGACGGTCGGGCTCTTGGGAAACGATCCAGGCAGCCACGCGTGCGTGCGCGCGTCGAACGCATTCTTGATCGTCGGCGCGCCCCACGCGAGGACGAAGGCGACCAGCAGCAGGTAGGGCAGCCACGCGACGAAGATTGCGCCGGCCGAGTGCGCGACGGCCTTCGGTGCGACGACGGCCTCGCCTTCGAGGCGCATGATGCGCGCCGGCCGCCAGAGCTTCAACACCGCGACCATGACGATGATGCAGGTGAGCGAGCTCATGATGTCGGTGAGGTCGGGACCGATGAAGTTCGAGACCAGCAACTGCATGCCCGCAAACGAGAGGCCGCAGGCGATGATGGCCGGCAGCACTTCGAGCGCCCGCGGCGCTCCAGCCATGACGACGATCAAGTAGCCGGGGATGACGACCGACATCATCGCGCACAACCGTCCGACCATCGCGCTCAGCGCCATCACCGGCAACCCCGTGACGTTCGCGAGCGTGATCACCGGGATGCCGATCGATCCGAACGCGACCGGCGCGGTGTTCGCGAGCAGGCACATGCCGGCGGCGAAGAACGGATCGAAGCCGAGGCCCGCGAGCATGGCGCCCGACACCGCCACCGGCGCGCCGAAGCCGGCGGCGCCTTCGATGAACGCGCCGAACGAGAACGCGATGAAGAGCGCCTGCAGCCGCCGATCATCGGTGAGGGCGCCGACCGAGTCCTTGATGATCTCGAACTTGCCGGTGTCGACCGCGAGCCGGTACAGCATGATCGAGCTGAAGACGATCCACGCGATCGGGAAGAGGCCGTAGGCGGCGCCGTAGAGCGTCGAGATCACGGCGAGCTGCAGCGGCATCCCGTAGACCGCGAGCGCGATGACGAGCGCCGACGCAAGCGCCGAGAGCGCGGCCATCCACGCTGGCTTGCGCAGCACGCCGAGCATCACGAAGAGCACGACGATCGGGACCGCGGCGGCGACGGCCGACGCGCCGAGGCTGCCCGCTACCGGTTCATAGTTGTGCCGCCACATAAGCGCGGGAGTATACCTGAGCTTTCGAGCGGGCTGAGGTACGATCGTCGTATGCCATCCGGGGTATGGCTGCGCCGCGCCGCGATCCTCGTGCTGGCGATGGGCGCGGCGGCGGGACTCGGCGCGCAGCGCCGCGATGCCTTCTCCGCCTCGCGCGAGCACCCGGCGATCGCCTACGCGGAGCGCGAGGGCGACAACCGTGTGCGCCGCCTGAGTGCCGCGCTCGAGCGCGGCGCGGCACGCCTGTCCTTCGACGAGGCGCACGGCCGCGGATACCTGCCGTCGCTCCTCGACGCGCTCGGGATATCGCCCGAATCGCAGCTCCTCGTCTTCTCGGAGACCAGCAGGCAGGCGAAGCAGATCAACCCGGGCCATCCGCGCGCGATCTATTTCGACGACAGCGTCGACATCGGCTGGGTGCCGGGCGGCGAGCACCTCGAGATCGCCGCGCACGATCCGGAGCAGGGCGTCGTCTTCTACACGCTGGCGCAGCGCGGCGGCGAGAAGCCGCGGATCGCGCGCGACGTCAGCTGCCTGCTGTGCCACCTCTCGTGGGATACGCTCGCCGTGCCCGGCCTGATGACGCTCAGCACCTTTCCGATGTCCGACGATCCCTACGCGTACGCCAACGGCGTCGTCGTCGACCATCGAACGCCGGTGCCCGAGCGCTGGGGCGGCTGGTACGTGACCGGCCGGCTCGTGCCGGCGCAGCACATGGGCAATGCACCGGTGATTCGGCCCGCCGCGGAGCTTGCGAAGCCCCCCGCGGCGCCCCCGAAGCTCGAGTCGATCGCGCGCGTGCTCCCGAACGCCGGCGTCTACCTGTCACCGCACAGCGACGTCGCCGCGCTGATGGTGCTCAATCACCAGACGCACGCGACGAACCTGTTGACGTGGGTCGGCTGGGAGACCCGCGTGGCACTGGCGCAGGGCGCGCCGCTCGATCGCGTGGACGACGCGGTTCGCGAGCTCGTGGACTACTTTCTGTTCGTGGACGAGGCGCCGCTGCCGCAGCCAATCGAAGGCGCGCCGGAGTTCGCGGCCGCGTTCGCGGCGCGCGGTCCGCGCGACGGCGCGGGCCGCTCGCTGCGGCAGCTGGATCTCACGACGCGGCTGATGCGCTTTCCGTGCAGCTACATGATCTACAACGCGGCGTTCGACGCGCTGCCGGGCGTCGCGCGCGAGAAGATCTACTCGCGGTTGTGGCGCGTGCTCTCCGGCGAAGACCACGACCGGCGCTACGCGCGCCTCTCGGCCGCGGACCGGCGCGCGGTGATCGAAATTCTCTGCGCGACGAAGGCGAAGCTGCCTGCGTACTTCGAATGACCGTTTGGTGCTGTTTGGTCTTCGAGCTCTGCCGTGCGCGCACCGCTAAATAAAGTCGAGCGGCGCTCGTTGGAAAGTAGTAAAAAAGCATCAAGCAAACAGAGGGTCGATGATCACGTTCGCAGAGCCGACCGATCTCGACACGCTGCGCATCCGGCACGAGTTCCTCGCCGTGCCGGCGCTGCACGCGTCGGTCGACCACATGGCGGCGCTGCTCGCCGCTACGCCACGGCACGCGCGCACGGCGCTCGAGTCGCTCGTCGTCGAGGGGTTCCTCGAGCGCGCGGCCGACGGCCTCTACATCCGATCGCGCGCCGCGCTGTCGACCGGGCCCGGACGCCGCGCGTCGGTCTGACCATCTCATCGAGGATCGCCTGCAGGATCGGGGCGCGGCAGTCGCGCCACGCCGACACGACAGCCGTGCCCACGCGCCAGTTCCATCCTCGCGGCCTGTCGATTTCCCGCTCGCGCGTTCGACCAACGAACAGAGCGACAACAAAGGAGATTCGACATGCGAGTGATGGTCATCGTGAAAGCGAGCAAGGAATCCGAAGCGGGTCAGATGCCGAGCCAGCAGGTGCTCACCGACATGGGCAAGTTCAACGAGCAGCTCGCGAACGCGGGCGTGATGGTCGCGGGCGAGGGGCTGCATCCCACCTCGCGCGGCAAGCGCGTGCGCTTTTCCGGCGCCGAGCGGACGGTCATCGACGGCCCGTTCGCCGAGACCAAGGAGCTCATCGCCGGCTACTGGGTGTGGCGCGTGAAGTCGATCGACGAGGCGGTCGAGTGGCTCAAGCGCGCGCCGTTCGACGGCGGGACCGAAATCGAGATCCGGCCGATCTTCGAGGCCGAGGACTTCGGCAAGGAGTTCACGCCGGAGCTGCGCGCGCAGGAGGAGCGAGTGCGCGAGCAGGCGGCGCGGCAGCGGTAACCCCCCGCGACTCCGAT
>QHWK01000409.1 GCA_003223775.1 Acidobacteriota bacterium | reverse complement strand
CTATGCCGCCGGGAAGATCCTGCACGAAGTGATGGCCGTGAACTACGGGCGGCACTTCCGCCGCGTGACGATCGTCAGGCCGCACAACGTGTACGGCACCGACATGGGCGGCGAGCACGTCATCCCGCAATTCGTGTCGCGCATGCGATCGCTACTGAGTCACCCGACCGACCCGATCCCGTTCACGATTCAGGGCACAGGCCTGCAGACGCGATCGTTCGTGTACGTCGACGACTTCATCGACGGCGTGATGATCGTGCTCGATCGCGCCGAGCACCTCGGCATCTACCACATCGGCACGCTCGAGGAAGTGCGGATCGAAACGGTGGCCCGCCTCGTGGCCGAGCACTACGGGCGGCCGATCAAGATCGTTCCGGGGCCGCCGGCCGACGGCGGCACGAATCGCCGCTGCCCCGACATCACGAAGATCATGAGGAACGGAATGATTCAAGAGCTTGTACGCACAGCGGGCACCGGAACGAGCGTCGTCGTCGATCGCTGTCAGGTGTGCGGCGCCTCCGACCTCGAATCGGTGCTGTTTCTCGGATACCTGCCGCCGGTGAACCAGATGCGTCCGATCGGGCAGCGTCCGCACGAGCAGCCGGCGTATCCGGCGGAGCTGCTGCGCTGCCGGACGTGTCAGCTCGTGCAGCTCGGGCTGATTGTCGATCCGGGAATTCTGTTTCCGCCCGAGTACCCGTACACGAGCGGCACGACGAAGATCCTGCGCGAGAACTTCGCGGAACTGCAGCGCGAGTCGACCGCGCTGCTGGGCCTCGAAGGAACGGAGCTCGTCGTCGACGTGGGATCGAACGACGGCACGCTGCTCGAGAACTTCCGCGCGGCGGGACATCCGGTCTGCGGGGTCGAGCCGACGTTGATGGCCAATCTCGCGAACGAGCGGGGCGTCCGGACGATCATGAGCTTCTTCGGCCCCGCCGCCGCTGCGCGCGTCGTCCGGGAATGCGGGGTCGCGCAGATCGTCACCGCGACGAACGTCTTCGCGCACATCGAAGGCGTCCACGAGATCGTCGACAGCGTGGTCGCGATGATGGCGCCCGACGGCGTGTTCATCACCGAGTCGCACTATCTGATGGCGCTGATCGAGACACTGCAGTACGACACGATCTACCACGAGCACCTGCGCCACTACTCGCTCGAGAGCATCGCCTACCTGCTCGGCATGCACGGGCTGGAGGTCGTGCACGCGAAGCGGATTCCGACGCACGGCGGATCGATCCGCGTCTACGCCGCGCGGCGCGGCGCGCGGACTGTGCAGCCGACGGTGCAAGCGCTGATCACCGAGGAGCGCGGAGCGGGGCCGCTCGACGGGCGCCTGCAGCAGTTCCGGCGCAGGGTCGCACAGTCGAAGCTGGCGCTGCACGCGCTGCTGCGCGATCCCGTGGCCAAGGGGGCGCGGATCTTCGGCGTTGGCGCTCCCTCGCGCGCGAGCACGCTGATCAACTACGTCGGCCTCGACCGTGAAATCCTGTCCTGCGTCGTCGAAGTGAAGGGGTCGTACAAGGTCGGCAAGTACATGCCGGGCACGCTGATCCCGGTCGTCGACGAGGCGCGGCTCTTCGAGGATCAGCCCGAGTACGCGCTGCTGCTCTCATGGCACATCGCCGACGAGCTGATGCCGAAGCTGACGGCGCGTGGCTTTCGCGGCGCCTATATCGTGCCGCTGCCCGAGCCGCGGATCGTCGAAGGCTAGAGTCGATGCCGGTCGACCTTCGTCTGGCGGAGGAAGCGCTGGCTCAGGACGGCTGGACGCTGCTGCCGTCGGTCGTGCCGGCCGATCTGCTCGGCCGGCTCGTCCGCGAGCTCGAGGGCGCCTACGCGCGGCAGCGCGCGCTGCAGGTTCGCAACGGCGTCGGCGAGGGCACCGACGGGACGGTCCACCACCTGCCGTGCGAGGGCGGCGCGTTTCTGGAGCTTCTCGAACGCGAGCATGGGCAGACGCTGCTGGCGCAGTTCTTCGGCGGGCCGTACATCCTCAATACCTACGGCGGCGTGCTGAATTTCCCGAGCGACGTCGTGGACGTTTCGTACGTCGGGCGCGTGCACCGCGATCTGCGGTCGTTCTCGGGCAGCCTGCACCTGATGGCGCAGCTGCTCGTGATGCTCGACGACTTCGCGGAGGCGAACGGCGCGACGTATCTCATGTCCGGGTCCCATCGCATGAAGGAGAAGCCGGCGGACGAACAGTTCTTCAAGGCCGCCGCGCGTGCCACCGGCATGGCCGGCTCGATCGTCGTCTTCGATTCGAATCTCTGGCACGCGGCCGGCGTGAATCGCACGCCGGAGCCGCGCCGCGCGCTGACGCTCGCGCTCACGCGCCCGTTCATCAAGCAGCAGCTCGATTACCCGCGCGCGCTTGGGTACGAGCGCGCGGACGCGTGGCCGGCGTCGCTGCGTCAACTCCTCGGCTATAATGCGCGCGTTCCCACCTCGCTCGACGAATGGTACCAGCCTGCCGAGAAGCGGATGTACAAGCGTGATCAAGGCTGACGTGAGCAGCCGCGACTACAACGCGGAATACAAGGACGGCGCGCGCAAGTACGCGTACGAGTTCGACGCCGTGCTGCGGCACTACATGATGCGCGCGCTCGATCCGTTTCTTCCGCGCGGCAAGGCGCTGGAGCTCGGCTGCTACACCGGCGACGTCACCGAATTGCTGGCGGCGCGGTACGAGGATCTCACCGTCGTCGAGGCGTCCGAGGAGCTCGTGCACGCGGCGCGCGCGCGCCTCGGGCGGCGCGCGACGTTCCGGCTCGGCACCTTCGAAGAAATCGACCTGACCGATCGGTACGACGCCGTCTTCCTGATGCATACGCTCGAGCATCTCGACGATCCCGTGCTGGTGCTGGGCCGCGTGCGCGCGTGGCTCGCCGATCGCGGGCGCCTGTTCGTCGTCGTGCCGAACGCGAACGCGCCGTCGCGGCAGATCGCCGTGCAGACGGGGCTGATTTCGAGCAACGACGCCGTCACCGATGCCGAGCGCGCGCACGGCCACCGGCGGACGTACCGGCTCGACACGCTCGAGCGCGACGTGCGTGCCGCCGGCCTGCAGGTTGTCCACAGCGGCGGCGTGTTCTTCAAGCCGCTCGCGAACTATCAGTTCGACAAGCTTCTCGGCGGCGACGTGATTTCCGACGGCTACCTCGAGGGGTGCTACCGCCTCGGCCTCCACTATCCTGACCTCTGCGCCAGCGTCTACGCCGTGTGCGAAAGGGTGGTCCCGAAGGCGTGAAGCTCGGGATCATGCAGCCGTATTTCTTCCCCTACATCGGCTACTTCCAGCTGGTTCATGCGGTCGATCGCTTCGTCGTCTACGACGATGTGCCGTTCATCAAGCAGGGATGGGTCAACCGCAACCGCCTGCTGATCAACGGCGCCGCGTCGTATATCACCGTTCCGGTCCGCCACGCGAGCTCGTTCGTGCGCATCCGCGACACGCAGATCGACGCCGACCCGCAGAACGCCCGCTGGAGCGACAAGACGTTGAAAACGATCGAGAACGCCTATCGTCGCGCACCCGAGTTCGCGCAGGTGTTTCCGCTCGTCGAGAGCGTGCTCCGGCTGCCGACCGGCCGCATCGGGGAGCTGGCGCTCGCGAGCTTGAAGGCGGTCGCGCAGTTCCTGGATATCCGGACCGACTGGGTGGACAGCTCGGAGCGGTACGACAACGCCGACTTGAAAGGGGAAGATCGCGTGCTCGCAATCTGCCGCGCGGAAGGCGCGACCGCCTATCTCAACGTGCCCGGCGGCCGCGAGCTGTACTCGCGGGAGCGCTTCGCTGCCGGAGGGATCGCGCTGCAGTTCGTCCAGCCCCGGGCGATCGAGTACCGCCAGTTCGGCGACCCGTTCGTGCCGTGGCTGTCGATCATCGACGTCCTGATGTTCAACCAGCCGGCGATCGTACGGACCTTCCTGACCGCATGCGATCTGACGTGAGCGCGCGCGCCGAGACTATCGGCGGGTTCTTCGAGCTCGAGATCCGCCGCGGCGCGCCGTATCACCGGAATGCCGTCGCGTTGTCGAGCGGACGCGCATGCCTCGCCGAGATTCTGCGCGTCGTCGGTCCGTCGCGCGCTTGGGTGCCGTTCTACGTGTGCGACACCGCGCTCGCGCCGTTCGAGCGCGCCGGCATTCCGACGGCCTTCTATGACGTCGACGAGCGGCTCGATCCGTCGCTTCCGCCGGGCGCGCCGACGGAGCGCGAGTGTCTGCTGTATGTGAACTACTTCGGTCTGAAAGGGGAGACGGCGGCGGCGCTCGCCGCGGCGCATCCGCGCCGCGTCATCGTGGACGACACGCAGGCGTTCTACGCGTGCGGCTACACCGACGCCTGGTCGTTCAATTCGGCGCGCAAGTTCTTCGGCGTTCCCGACGGCGCCTACGCGTACGGCCCCGGGCTGACGGCCGCCGATCGTCCGCGCGTACCCGACGTGCACTACGATCACCTGGTCAATCGGCTGCTCGGCCATCAACAGACAGCCTTCGATCAGTTCCAGCGAAGCGAAGCCGCGGTCTCCAGCGAGCCGTGGCGCATGTCGGCGCTCGCCGAGCGCCTCCTGGCCGGCATCGACTACGACGACGTGTGCACGCGGCGGCAGCGCAATTACGCGGTCCTTCATCGGATGCTCGGCGATCGGAATCGCCTGCGGCCGATCGCGGCCGGCGCCTTTGACAGGACCAATGGGGCGGACGCGCCGTTCTGCTATCCATTGTTCGTGGAGGGCGAGGTGCCTTGGAGTACGATCTGGTCCCGCCACCTCTTCGTTCCTCGCCTCTGGCCGGACCTACGGTCCTGACGACATGAACATGCTCGCTGACGCGCTGCGACAGGTCCTGCCATGATCACGCTCCGAGAAATCGCCCGCGACGACATTCCGGCCATCAACCGCTGGCGGAGCGACCCGTACGTGACCGACGGCTTCGCGTCGCCGCCCCGCTTCATCGGCATCGACGTCGATCTGCAGTGGTACGACGACTACCTGAAGCGCCGGGCCGCGGAGGTCCGATGCGCCATCTGTCTCGCCGGCTCGGGCCAGTTGGTCGGTATGGTCAGCCTCACGCGCATCGACTACACCCACCGCAACGCGGAGTTCCACATCGTCGTCGGCGAGCGCGCGTCGCAGAACGGCGGGGTCGGCACGGCGGCCGCGCGCGAGATGGTCCGCCACGCGCTGTTCGACTTGAACCTCCATCGGCTGTCCGCGTTCGTGCTCAGCGACAACGTTCGATCCGTCCGCGTCTGCGAGAAAGCCGGCTTCCGCACGGAGGGCACGATTCGCGAGGGTGCCTACAAGGCCGGGGCGTACCGGGACCTGATCGTGATGGGCGTCCTGAAAACCGATCTGCCGTCCGAGGCCGCCCGGTGACCGGCATCGTCCGAGGCGCGCCCGTTCCATTCGACGCGCCGGTCTACGTCACGCGGCCTCTGCTGCCGCCGCTCGACGCCGTGACCGCGAGGCTCGCCGAGGTCTGGTCGACGCAGCAGTTGACCAACATCGGCGCGCAGCACGATCGGCTCGAGGCGGCGCTGCGCGCGCATCTGGCCGTCCCGAACCTGTCGCTCTTCACGAACGGCACCCTGGCGCTGTTCACCGCGATCCGCGCGCTCGCGCTCAGCGGCGAAGTCGTGACGACGCCGTTCACGTTTCCGGCAACGCCGCACGCCTTGAGCTGGTCGGGCATCACCCCGGTGTTCTGCGACATCGATCCCGTCTCGCTGAATCTCGATCCGGCCGCCGTCGCGCGCGCGATCACGCCGCGCACCACCGGCATCCTCGCGGTCCACGTGTACGGGACACCGTGCGACGTCGAAGCGCTCCAGCAGCTCGCAACGCTTCACGGGCTGCGGCTTATCTACGACGCGGCGCACGCGTTCGGCGCGCGCGTCGATGGAAGGCCGATCGGCACCTTCGGCGACGCGACGATGTTCAGCTTTCACGCGACCAAGCTGTTTCATACGGCCGAAGGCGGCGCGCTCGCCTGCGGCGATGCGGCGCTCAAGCGCACGATCGACGACCTCCGCAACTTCGGCATCCACGGGCCGGACGCGGTGGACGCGATCGGGCTCAACGGCAAGATGACCGAGCTGCAGGCGGCGTTGGGCCTGTGCGTGCTCGCCCAGCTCGAAGGCGAACTGGCGACTCGGCGCCGCCTGCTCGCGCGGTACCGGGAGCGCCTCGGCTCGCTCGACGGGGTGACCTGGCTGCCCGGGCCGACCGGTGCCGACGCGAGCTGCCAGTACGCGGTCATCCGCGTCGATGCGACGCGGTTCGGCTGCTCGCGCGATGTGCTCCACCGCGAGCTGCAGGCCTACAACGTCTTCACGCGGAAGTACTTTCACCCGCTCTGTGTCGACTACGCCTGCTATCGCGATCTCCCGTCGGCCGCGCGGTCCAATCTGCCGGTGGCGTCGCGCGCGGTTCAGGAAGTCCTGTGCGTCCCGCTCTACGGCGGGTTGTCCGAGGGCGACGTGGGCCGCATCTGCGACATGATCCTGGTGATTCGCGAGCGCGCCGCGCACGATCGCGTTGCCGGGGCCGGACTCGCCTCCCGCGGGGAATGACGCGCATCTCGTTCGTCATCCCCGTCTACCGCAATCAGCACGCGGTGACGATGACCTACCAGCAGATTCGCCAGGTGCTCGCGTCGGATCTGCCCGCGTACGACTACGAGTTCGTCTTCGTGGACGACGGATCGGACGACGGATCGCTCGACGAGCTGATTGCGATCCGCCGCAGCGACGAACGGGTGCACGTCGTGTCGTTCACGAGGAACTTCGGTCAGATGGCGGCGATCCTGGCCGGCTTCAAGCAGGCGACCGGCGACCTGGTGCTGCACCTCTCCGCGGATCTGCAGGATCCGGTCAGCCTGATTCCGCGGATGGTCAAGGAGGTCGAGGTCGGCAGCGAAGTGGTGGTCGCCCACCGCGAACATCGCGCGGATCGCCTCAGCTCACGCGTGTCGTCGAAAATCTTCTACGCGATCATCCGGCTGTCGTTGCCGAACATTCCGCCTGGCGGCTTCGACTACGTGCTGATGACGCGGCGCGTCGCCGATGCCTTCAACAACATGGAGGTGCGGAACCGCTTCTTTCAGGGGGACGTGCTCTGGCTCGGATACCGGACGAGCCTGATCCCCTACACGCGCGCGAAGCGGACGGTCGGCCGGTCGCAATACACGTTCGCGAAGCGCCTGAAGAACTCGCTCGACGCGATTCTCGATTCGTCGTACCTGCCCATCCGGTTCATCTCTCTGGTCGGCGTGGTGACGACGCTGAGCGGGTTTGTGTACGCGGCCGACATCGTCTACGCGCGGCTGATGCACCACATCCCGGCCGGCGGCCTCGCGCCGATCATGATCCTCCTCCTCATCATCGGCGGCGTGCTGATGCTGATGCTCGGCATCATCGGCGAGTACGTCTGGCGCATCTACGACGAAGTGAAGGGCAAGCCGAACTACATCGTCCGCCAGATCTACTGACGTGATCCCTGCGTTCACCGAAATCGAAGGGTTCCGCTGCTACGCGCCGGAGCTGGCGGCGGCGCACACCGACTATCCGAGCGGCGGCTTCGACGTGACGGCGGCGGTGGAGTCGACGAGCTTCTGGTGCCGGACGCGGAACCGCATCATCGGCGGCGTCGTCGAGCGCTTCACGGATCGATCGCGAACGCTCGACATGCTCGAGATCGGCTGCGGGATCGGCGGCGTCGTGGCCGAGCTGCGGAAGTTCCCGCACCTGCGGCTCACGGCGTCCGAGATCTACATTCAGGCGCTCCGATACGCCCGCGCGCGCGTTCCCGGCGTCGATTTCATTCAGCTCGACGCGACGTCGATGCCGTTC
>QHWK01000408.1 GCA_003223775.1 Acidobacteriota bacterium | reverse complement strand
GACGTGCTGCGCGCGACGCCGTAGGGGATTGGGGATTGGGGATTGGGGTTTGGTTAGATCACGACCATCACGCCCCCCAATCCTCTTACAATCGCGCGCGATGCCGCCACTCAGTGGAATTCGCGTCGTCGATCTCACCCGCGTCGTCGCCGGGCCGTTCTGCACGATGATGCTCGGCGACATGGGCGCCGAGGTCCTGAAGATCGAGGAGCCGGTGCACGGCGACGACACGCGCGGGTGGGGGCCGTTCATCAACGGCACCGGCGCGTTCTACTTCGAGCTCAATCGCAGCAAGAAGAGCGTGGCGCTCGATCTGCGGACGCCCGCGGGCGCGGCCGCGCTCGGCCGCCTCGTCGAGACGGCCGACGTCCTCATCGAGAACTTCCGCCCTGGCAGCCTCGCGGAGCTCGGGTTCGACTACGCGTCGGCGTCGGCGATCAATCCGCGGCTGATCTATTGCTCGATCGCCGGCTACGGGCAGACCGGGCCGTACGCGCAGCTGCCCGGATACGACGCGGTGATTCAGGGCGAGGCGGGCATCATGGCGATGACCGGCTTTCCCGACGGCGAGCCGACGCGCGTCGGCGTCGCGATCACCGACTACCTCGCCGGGCTGTACGCGATGCAGGGGATTCTCATCGCGCTGCACGAGCGCGCGGCGAGCGGCCTGGGCCAGCACGTCGACATCGCGCTCTTCGACGCGATGCTCTCCGTGATGCGGCTGCCGCACGCGGTGCTCGTCGCCACGGGGCAGGATCCGACGCGCGCAGGCAACGATCATCTGACGATCGCGCCGTACGAGCCGCTGCACGCGAAGGACGGTCAGCTGATCGTCGCCGTGGCGAACCCGCGGCTGTGGGAGCGCTTCTGCGACGCGATCGAGCGCCCGGAGCTGCGCGACGATCCGCGGTTCAGGACCAACAGCGATCGCATCGCGAACCGCGCGGCGCTCAAGCGCGAGCTCGAGACGCAGTTCGCGCAGTGGACCGTCGAGGAGCTCGACGCGCGGCTCGCGCGGCGCAGCGTGCCCTGCGGCCGCGTGCGGACGACGAAGGCCGCGGTGGAGCATCCGCAGGTCGGGCCGCGCGGGATCATCGTGCGGCAGACGCATGCCGCGATCGGCGCGATCGAGACGCTGGGCCCGGTCGTGAAGCTCTCGCGCACGCCGGCGGAGGTGCTGTTGCCTCCACCCGCCCTCGGCGAGCACACGGACGAGATCCTGGCAGGGCAGGAAGGCAGAAAGGCAGGAAGGCAGGAATTCAGGGCAGGAGGGTGGGAAGGCGGCAATTCCGAGGGCGGGAAGGCGAAGGGTTGAAAGGTTCGCTCCTTCCGGCCTTCCCGCCTTCGCCTTCCGACCTTCCCGCCTTCAGCCTTCGTCGTTCTCTCCTTCCCGCCCTTCTGCCTTGAACTTCTGCCCGTCTGCCATCCTGCCTTCCTGCCTTGCGGAATCCGAATATGATGTCGCGCGTGTTCGAGCCGACGCTTCTCGACGGCAAAGCTGCGCTGATCACCGGCGGCGGCACCGGCATCTGCCGCGGGATCGCGCTGGCGTTCGCGGCGCACGGCTGCGACGTCGCGATCACCAGCCGCAAGATCGAGCACCTCGAGCCGACGCGCGACGAGCTGCGCGCGCGCGGCGTGCGCGCGGCGGCGAAGGCCGCCGACGTCCGCGACGCCGCCGCCGTCGCCGGGATGATCGCGGAGGTCGCCGCGGAGCTCGGACGCATCGACATCGTGATCAACGGCGCCGCGGGCAACTTCATCTGCCTCGCCGAGAATCTCTCGCCGAACGGCTTCGGCACGGTCGTCGACATCGATCTGAAGGGCACTTTCAATGTCTCGCGCGCGGCGCTGCCGCACCTCAAAGCGCAGGGCGGCACAGTGGTCAACATCAGCGCGACGCTGCCGTATCTCGGCACGATCGGGCAGTCGCATGCGGCGGCCGCGAAAGCGGGCGTCGATTCGCTGACGCGCACGCTCGCGGTCGAGTGGGGGCCGCACGGGATCCGCGTCAACGGCATCGCGCCCGGTCCGATCGAAGGCACCGAGGGCGTACGGCGCCTTACGACCGAGAAATCGCGCGCGAGCGCGCTGACCAGCTGTCCGCTCGGCCGCATGGGCACGACTGACGACATCGCGAACGCGGCGCTGTACCTGGCCTCCGACGCCGCTTCGTACGTGAACGGCGTCACGCTGGTCGTCGACGGCGGCCTGTGGCTGCGATCGGCGCGCATCCTCGGCGAGGACTGAGCGCGTGCGTGAAAGGCCCGCATGGGCGACGGGCGTCTGCGCCGGCCTGTACGCCGCCGGCTGCCGCGATGCCGTGTACGTGCCCGACAACCAGCTGTCGCACGTGCTCGCCGAGATCGGCGAGCGCTATCGCGATGTCCGGCTGGCGCTCGCGACGCGCGAAGAGGAAGCCGTTGGCATCGCTGCAGGTCTGTATCTCGGAGGCCGCAGGCCGGCGGTGCTGCTCCAGTCGAGCGGCCTCGGCAACGCGCTCAACGCCGTCACGTCGCTGGTCGTGCCGTATCAGATTCCGATGCTGATCGTCGTCAGCATGCGCGGCGACGTCGGCGAGTGGAATGCGGCGCAGGTGCCGATGGGCCGCGCCGTGCGGCCGATTCTCGATGCGATCGGAATCGCGCACGCGACGATCGAATCGCCGGCCGACGCCGAACGCATCGTCGCGCTCACGGCCGCGACGGCGTTCGGCACGCGCATGGCGGCCGCGTGCCTGGTGCCGCGGCGCATCACCAGCGCGCCGGCGCCATGACGCGTCTCGAGGCGACGCGCGTCGTCGTCAGCGCGGCGGGCGAGGCGCCGATCGTCGCGAGCCTCGGGCATCCCGCCTACGATCTCTTCGCCGCCGGCGATCGGCCGCAGAACTTCTACACGTGGGGCAGCATGGGAATGGCCTCGTCGATCGGCCTCGGCCTCGCGCTCGCGAAGCCGGAGGCGCGCGTCTACGTCGTCGACGGCGACGGCGCGCTGCTGATGAACCTCGGATCGCTCGCGACGATCGGCCTGCTGCGGCCGCCGAACCTCGTCCTCGTCGTGATGGACAACGGCGCGTACGCGACGACCGGCGGACAATCGTCGCCGACCGCGCTCGGCGCGGACCTCGAGGCGGCGGCGCGCGCCATGCGCGTCGAGGCGGCAACTGTCCGCACGGAAGACGATCTCAGGGCGCGGCTGATCGGAGAGCGCCGCGAGCCGCTGGTCGTCGTTGCGAAGGTCAGCGAGTCGGCGCCGACGGCGAGGCCGCCGCTCGACTGCGTGTTCATCAAGCAGCGATTCATGGCAGCCATCGGCAACCCGGAGGCGGCGGCGCACGTCGCCGGACGCGCGTGACGCCGCGATCGGCGGCAATGGCGCTCGGCGAATTCACGATCGCGGCCGATCCGCCGGCCGATGCGCGCGCGGCGGCGGCGCGCGCCTTCCTCGACACGATCGGCGCCGCGCTCGCGGGCGCGCCGGAGCCGGCGGCGAGGATCGTCGCGCGCGTGGCCGCCGCCGACGGCGGCGGTCCGTGCGCGATCGTCGGCACGCCGTGCCGCGCGAGCGCCGCCAACGCCGCGCTCGCGAACGGCACGGCCGCGCACGCGCTCGACTTCGACGACATGTGCTTCGTCTCGCTGGCGCACCCGAGCGCGCCGCTCGTCGCCGCGGCGCTCGCCGCGGGCGAAGCCGCCGGCGCATCCGGACGCGCGCTCGTCGACGGCTACGTGGTCGGCTTCGAGATCGAGGGGCGCCTCGGCCGCGCGATGAACCCTCGCCACTATCAGCGCGGGTGGCACTGCACGGCGACGCTCGGCACGATCGGCGCGGCTGCCGCCGCCGCGCGCATTCTCGGGCTCGACGCGGACGCGGCCGCGCACGCGCTCGCGATCGCCGCGTCGGAGGCGTCGGGCGTGAAGGAGAACTTCGGCACGATGGTGAAGCCGCTCCATGCGGGCCTGGCCGCGCGCAACGGCATCGTCGCGGCGCAGCTGGCGCGCGCGGGGATGATCGCGAGCGCCGCCGCCATCGACGGGCCGCAGGGAATGCTGGCGGCGATGGACAGCGAGCGCGCGTCGCTCGACGACGCGGCCGGCGATCTCGGGGCGCGGTGGGAGATCGTCGACACCGGCATCACGGTGAAGCTCTATCCGAGCTGCGCCGGCACGCATCCGACGCTCGACGCGCTGTTCGACCTGCGGCGGCGGCACGGGTTCACGGCCGCCGACGTCGAGGCGATCGAGATCGGCGTCGATCCGATCGTCCCGACGATCCTGATTCACGATCGCCCGGCGACCGGCCTGGAAGCCAAGTTCAGCATGCCGTTCTGCGCGGCGGCGGCGAT
>QHWK01000407.1 GCA_003223775.1 Acidobacteriota bacterium | reverse complement strand
CGCCTCGGCGTGGAGCTCGTGTTCGCGACCGACCGCTGCCATCTGATCGAGGATCCCTGGCAGGACGGCGCCGTCGCGATCCGCTTCTACGACGAGGACGCGTCGGTGGCGGCGATCCTCGAGGCCGCCGCCGATCGTCCACTCGACGGCGTTCTCGTCGTCGGCGATCGTCCGACGGTGATCGCCGCGCGCGTCGCCGAGGCGCTCGGGCTGCCGTGGCATCCGCCGGCGGCGGCCGCGATCGCGCGCCACAAGCAGCGGACGCGCGAAATCCCCAGCCAATCCCCAATCCCCAATCCCCAATCCCCGCTCTTTCCGTGCGTCGTCAAGCCGGTGGCGCTCTCGGGCAGCCGCGGCGTCATGCGCGCCGACGACCCCGGCGAGCTCGCGGCGGCGCTCGACCGGCTGCGCGCGCTGATGCGCTCGCCCGACGTGCGCGCCGAGCGCAACGACGCGCACGACACGGCGCTCGTCGAGCAGTTCATCCCGGGCCGCGAGTACGCCGTCGAGGCGCTCATGCATCAGGGCGCGATGCGCGTCCTCGCGATCTTCGACAAACCCGATCCGCTCGACGGGCCGTTCTTCGAGGAGACGATCTACGTCACGCCGTCGAGGGCGCGCGACGAGGAGCAGCGCGCGATCGTCGACGCCATCGAGCGCGCCGCCTCGGCGATCGGCCTTCGCCACGGGCCGGTCCACGCCGAGTGCCGGGTCGCGCCGGACGGCGTCGTCTACGTCCTCGAGGTCGCCGCGCGTCCGATCGGCGGCCTGTGCGCGCGCACGCTGCGCTTCGCCGAAAAAGGGGTCGTACCCCTTTTTCCCTTCGAGGAGCTGCTGCTGCGGCACGCGCTCGGCGACGATCCGTCCGCGTGCGATCGCGAGCACGACGCGAGCGGCGTGATGATGATCCCGATTCCGCGGCGCGGGATAGGCGGCCGCCGTGCGGCCGCTAAGACAGCTTCTAAAGCCTTCGGGGCGAAACTTGCTTCAGTTCGCCAGATCGTGGCTTTAGAAGATGTCTCGCGCACAAATCAATTACAATCAACAGCATGGCTGATTCCTGCGGACACACTGCGCAACCGGCCGCGCCGGCGACGAACAAGAGCGGCCGGAAAGTGAAGTGCGTGAAATTCCAGAAGGAGCTGGCCGGCCTCGACTCACCGCCATGGCCCGGCGAGCTCGGGCAGCGCATCTACGAGAACGTGTCGAAGGACGCCTGGAAGCTCTGGGAAGAGCGGATGAAGATGATCCTGAACGAGTACCGCCTGATGCCGTGGCAGAAGGAGGCGCAGGATCTCGTCGCCAAGCACATGGAAGATTTCTTCTTCGGCGAGGGCGCCGCGCTGCCGCCCGGCTACGTGCCGCAGCAGACGAAGTGAACGAGGCCGATCCGCTGCCGCCCGAGGCGCTGCACCGCGCCTGCTGGTACAGCCGCCGGACCCCTGAGATCCCGACCGACCTCGGGTTCCACACGATCGAGGACGGCCACCTCCTCTTCTGCGCCCACCCCATGTGGTTCCCGGTCGTCGGCCGCCAGTTCGATGTCCGCAACTGCTCGAATTGCGAGTATTTCAAGCCTGTCCGGCGGGCCAGCTCCGCAGTCAATCGCTACTAGGTTCCAGCCCTACTGTAGCAATCCACTGCAAACGCTTACGAGCGGCTGAGACAGGCTGCCCGGGCAACTCATAGCAATTTCAACAACTTAAGGAATCGCCGCTGCGCCAGCGACGAGGCACAGACTTTGATAACGCTGGGGTCCGGTGGCAATGCACTGGAGCAGCGTGCATCGATCGTACGGGTTCCAGCCGGATCCAGACACCCCCGATCCGCGCGACACGGACCCCGACGAAGCGCCGGAGACGCCTCCCGACGAACCGCGTCCCCCGCGCATCCAGGAACCGCCGCCGCCGCCAAACGAGCACAAGGGACCGTACACGGTTCGCATGCAGGGGTGGTAAAGAGACGGAGGGCCGACCGGTGAGTACAGAGCGTAAGGAACGACGAGGCTTCGCGTCGATGTCCCCGGAGAAGCAGCGCGAGATCGCCAGCAAGGGCGGGCGGGCAGCGCATGAGAAGGGGACCGCGCACGAGTGGACCGCCGACGAGGCACGCAACGCGGGACGCAAGGGCGGCCAGGTGAGCCGCGGCGGCCGCGGACGTCTGATCGTACCGCCGGAATCTGCGCCTGCGGCCGCTCCAGAAGGGACGACGGCCACTCGTGCAGAGTAATCGACCCGGCGGCGCAGACGCTTTGGAGGCGACTAACAATGGCAAGACGCGTGGCCGCGGCCTGCGTGGTGGCGCTCGCGCTGGCGGCGAGCGCGAGCGCGCAGTCCGGGTCTTCAGGGACATCCACGGGGCAGAGTTCGCAAGCTACCCAACCACCGTCCTCGTCGACCGCGCCGGCCGAGGAGACACGCCCGGCGACGACGACCTTCTTCGGCGACACTGGGTTGTGGTATGTGCCGACCGCGGAGGTGCTCGCCGGCGGTAAGTGGTCGGTGAGCGGGTATCGGCGGGGCACGAACTGGATTCAGGGCTACACCAACGTCGGGGACTTCGCGGGCACGTTCGGGGTCGGCATCAAGGATCGCGCGGAGATCTTCGGTTCGTTCCTCTTCGACACGCGGATCGATCGGGACCTGTATCCGCTGTTCGTCAACGACCCCAACTTCGGCGGCATCATCGACCGCTATCCGCGGGTCACGCAGCACTGGACGGGCGACAACGTCGGGGACTTCTATCTCGGCGCGAAAGTGAACCTCTGGTCGGAGTACCGGCAGAACCCGGTGGCCGTCGCGGTGCGCGGGATCGTGAAGCTGCCGACGGGGAAAGAGGACGTCGGCGTCAGCACGGGGAAAGCGGACGTCGCGATCGACGCGATCGTGAGCAAGGAAGCGGCGAAGCTGGTCGAGATCGCCGGCTACGGCGGCTACGAATGGCGCGGCAAGCCGACGGGGTTCGACACGCCGACCGGCGCGTTCCGGTGGGGCGCGGGGCTGACCTTTCCGTCGCGCAATTTCCTGCGGGTGGTCGGCGAGGTGAACGGCACGGCGGTGTCGAGCGACACGGCGACGATGCTGAGCGCGACCGAGATTCGCGGGACGGATCTGACGTTCCCGCCGTTCGTGTCGACGACGGAAAACCTCACGCGGGCGACATTCGGGATCACGGCGCAGGCGAAGAACGGGTTCTTCGGCGGGATCGGCGTGAGCTGGAACGTGCCGACGCGCGCGCGCGACGGGCGCTTCACGGACACGACCGACGTGCTGGGCGACTACTACGACTGGCAGCTGCGGATCGGGTATCACCCCGGGGTCCGCGTCTACGTGCCGCCGCCGCCGCCCCCGGCGCCGCCGCCGCCCCCACCCCCGGCGCCGCCGCCGCACAATCTGAGCGTGAAGGCGGAGTGCAATCCGTGCTCGGTGGAAGTCGGGCGGAGCTCGACGGTCACGGCAACGGCGACCGACTCGATCGGCTGCGCGGTGACGTATCGCTGGTCGGCGCCGAGCGGGACGCTGGCGCAGCCCTCGGAGCGCTCGACGCTGTGGACGGCGGGGCAGCAGGAGGGGTCGGTGCCGGTGACGGTGACGGTGACGTGCCCGACCGACAACAAGACGGCGACCGACACGGTGACCATCGCGGTGACGCGGCCGCCGGTGCGGACCTACACGTTCGAGGACGTGTATTTCGACTTCGACCGCTACTCGCTGCGGCCGGAGGCGACGCGGGTGCTCGACGAAGCGGTGACGGCGATGCGCGAGACGGCGACGCTGCGGCTCGAGATCGAGGGCCACACGTGCAACATCGGGACGGCGGAGTACAACCTGGCGCTGGGCGATCGCCGCGCCAACGCGGTGAAGGACTACCTGGTGAGCCGCGGCATCAGCGCCGATCGGCTGCGCACGGTGAGCTACGGCGAGGAGCGCCCGAAGTACGACAACGCGCGCGAAGAGACGCGCCGGCTGAATCGCCGCGCCGCGTTGACGGTGAACTTGCGATAACCCATCATGGCTGAGGGCTGGATGGCTGATGGCATAGGGTCCATGGATCCATCAGCCATCATCCATATGCCATCAGCCATCAGCCATCAGCCATCAGCCATCAGCCATCAGCCATGACGGAGATCCCCAGTGCGTTTCATCCACCTCTATCTGATTGGCTACTTCGTCCTCGTTGTCGGCGCGGTGCTCGCGCTGTGGCAGGCGGGCGTGCTCGCGCGCGTCAGCGCGACGTGGCTTGCTATCGGAATGCTGATCGTCTTCGGCCTCGGCATCATGCTCGCCGTCACGGCCGGCAAACCGACGATCACGAACGAATAAGCCAGGCAGGTCGGGTGGGCCAGGCAGGTCGGGCGGGTAAATTCCTGTGCCCGCGATCCAAACGGCTCGTCCTCCGCCGCGCCGATCCTCACGTCCCTACTACTTAATCGCTGACTGACCCGCCCGGCCCGCCGGGCCCGCCCGACCTGCCAGGCGCCGTGGCACGCAATATGGTTCTGTCCCGTTAGCCATGCGTGTCTGTTGCGCCCTCGCGCTCGTTTTCCTCGGTATTTCCGCGGCGGCGTGCAAGGAAGAGGGGACCATCACGGTCCACAGCCTGAAGTTCAACGGTGTCAAGGCGGTAGACACCGGCCGTTTGAAAGACGCGCTCGCCACAAAACAGAGCTCGAAAATCCCCTGGGGAAAGAAGGCCTACTTCGACCGGTCGCGCTTCGACGCCGATCTGAAGCGCATCCAGGCCTTCTACGCCGACCGCGGCTACCCCGACGCGCGCGTCACCGGCTTCGACGTGAAGCTCAACGACAAGCAGGATCAGGTGGACCTCACGCTGAACATCGCCGAAGGCGATCCCGTGAAGGTCGCGGCGATCGAGTTCGACGGCTTCGACGTGATCCCGGCCGACCACTTCGCGCAGCTGAAAAAACAGATCCCGCTGAAGATCGGCCAGCCGCGCGATCGCCAGCTCGTGGTGACGACGCACGAGATGGCGCAGAACGAGCTGAAGGACCACGGCTACCCGTACGCGAAGGTCTCGACGCAGGAAGACGACGGCGCGAGCGGCAAGGAGGCGACGCTCAGCTTCAGCGCCGACCCCGGCAAGATCGCGCACTTCGGCGCGGTGCAGACACAGGGCAACAAGACGGTGAGCGATCACGTGATCGCGCGCGAGCTCACCTTCAAGCCGGGCGATCTCTATCGCCGGAGCATCGTGCAGGACTCGCAGCGCCGCTTGTACGGGCTGGAGCTCTTTCAGTTCGCGAACATCGAGCCGCTCAACCCGGAGCAGCAGCCCGAAGACGTGCCGATGCGCGTGACGGTGGCCGAAGGCAACCATCAGCGCCTCAACTTCGGCGTCGGCTA
>QHWK01000406.1 GCA_003223775.1 Acidobacteriota bacterium | reverse complement strand
GACGACGATCGATCCCTCGTGGCCGGCGTTGGTCGCGATCCAGCGCATCGGCTCCTCGATCGCCCGCTTGACGATGTTGATGCCGATCTGCTGATCGCCCGGCAGGGACATCTTCTCGAGCACGCGGCCGGCGCGGATGAGCGCGACGCCGCCGCCCGGCACGATCCCCTCTTCGACCGCCGCCTTCGTCGCGTGCATCGCGTCTTCGACGCGCGCCTTCTTCTCCTTCATCTCGGTCTCGGTGGCCGCGCCGACCTTGATGACGGCGACGCCGCCGACCAGCTTCGCGAGGCGCTCCTGCAGCTTCTCGCGATCGTACTCGGAGGTCGTGTCCTCGACCTGCGCGCGAATCTGCTTCACGCGCCCCTCGATCGCCGTCGACGCGCCGGCGCCCTCGACGATCGTCGTGTTGTCCTTGTCGATCGTGACCTTCTTCGCCTTGCCGAGATCGTCGAGCTTGATCGACTCGAGCTTGATCCCGAGGTCCTCGGTGATCGCGCGGCCGTTGGTGAGGATCGCGATGTCCTCGAGCATCGCCTTGCGGCGATCGCCGAAGCCGGGCGCCTTCACCGCCGCCGCCTGGAGCGTGCCGCGCAGCTTGTTGACCACCAGCGTCGCCAGCGCTTCGCCCTCGATGTCCTCCGCGATGATGAGCAGCGGGCGGCCGAGGCGCGCCACCTGCTCGAGCACCGGCAGCAGGTCCTTCATCGAGCTGATCTTCTTCTCGTGGATCAGGATCACCGGGTTCTCGAGCACCACTTCCATCCGCTCGGGATCGGTGACGAAGTAGGGCGAGAGGTAGCCGCGGTCGAACTGCATGCCCTCGACGACGTCGAGCGAGGTCTCGAGCGTGCGCGCTTCCTCGACCGTGATCACGCCGTCCTTGCCGACCTTGTCCATCGCGTCGGCGATGATCTTGCCGATCGTCTCGTCGTTGTTCGCCGAGATGGTGCCGACCTGCGCGACCATGTTGCCGCTCACCGGCTTCGACATCTTCTTCAGCTCGGCGGTGAGGGCCTCGACGGCTTTCTCGATGCCGCGCTTGATGTCCATCGGGTTGGCGCCGGCGACGACGTTCTTCGCGCCCTCGCGGTAAATCGCCTGCGCGAGCACGGTGGCCGTCGTCGTGCCGTCGCCCGCCGTGTCGGACGTCTTGCTCGCGACCTCGCGCACCATCTGCGCGCCCATGTTCTCGAGCGGGTCCTTCAGGTCGATTTCCTTCGCGACCGTCACGCCGTCCTTGGTGATCGTCGGCGAGCCGAATTTCTTGTCGAGGACGACGTTGCGCCCCTTCGGCCCGAGCGTCACCTTGACGGCGTCCGCAAGCTGGTTGACGCCGCGCAGGACCGCCTGCCGCGACTGCTCGCCGTACACAATCTGTTTTGCCATTCTGTTCTCTCCCCCTACTTCTTCTTCTTCGTCTCGCCGGCGCTCGCGCCGTTTTCAATCACGCCGAGGACTTCGTCTTCGCGCATGATGAGGTACTCCTGGCCATCGAGCTTGATCTCCTGGCCCGAGTACTTGCCGAAGAGGATCAGGTCGCCGGCCTTCACGTCGAGCGGGACGCGCTTGCCGTCGTCCTTCGACTTGCCGGCGCCCGCGGCGATCACCTTGCCCTGCTGCGGCTTCTCCTTCGCGGTGTCGGGGATGATGATCCCGCCGATCTTCTGTTCGCCTTCCTCGAGGCGCTGAACAATGATCCGGTCGTGCAGCGGTCTGACGTTCATGCGTTCTGCTCCAGTATTGAAAAGAAAGGGGCGCCCTCCTGTCGCTTAGCAGTCGAAGGGCTTGACTGCTAATTATATGCGGGCGATTGGCAGTGTCAACGTGGGAGTGCCAGACGGGTTCGTCATGGCTGATGGCTGATGGCTGATGGCTATGGCTAATGGATGAGGCCGTCAGCCATCAGCCATCCAGCCATCAGCCATTCCGCTTCTTTATCTTGTACCGCCCCATTTTGCGGGTCAGCGTATTGCGATGAATGCCGAGCGTGTCGGCCGTTCGCGTCAGATTGCCTTCCACCTTTCCAAGCACTTGCGCGATGAAACGCTTCTCGAACTCCCGGACCGCGTCGTCGAACAGCACCCCTTTGTCGACCATCTCCTCGACGAGCCGCTCGAGGCGATCCGAGATCATGCGAGCTCCCGGCCAGTGAGGCGGCGGAAGGCCTCGATGTATTTCGCGCGCGTCTTCTCCACGACGTCGTCGGGCAGCGACGGCACCGGCGGCTGCTTGTTCCACTTGATGCGTTCGAGGTAATCGCGGACGAACTGCTTGTCGAAGCTCGGCTGCGGGCCGCCGGGCGCGTAGCCGTCGCGCGGCCAGAAGCGCGACGAATCGGGCGTGAGGACTTCGTCGATGAGGATGATGCGCTCTTCGACCGGCCGCGAATCGTCTTCGTCGAGCGGCAGCAGGCCGAACTCGAACTTCGTGTCGGCGACAATGATGCCGGCCGATTCTGCGTGCGCCGCGCCGGAGGCGTACAGCCGCAGCGTGAAATCGCGGACGCGATCGAGCACGCGCCGGCCGACGAGATCGGCGGCCTGCTTCTCGGTGATGTTGATATCGTGTCCGCTTTCGGCTTTCGTCGCGGGCGTGAAGATGGGCTGCGGCAGCCGATCAGACTCACGCAGACCCGCCGGCAGCATCACGCCGCACACTTGGCCGGTCGCGACGTAATCCTTCCAGCCGGAGCCCGACAGATAGCCGCGCGCGACGCATTCGATCGGCAGCGGCTCGGTGCGGCGCACGAGCATCGAGCGGCCGCTGAGCATCTCCGCCGCGCGGCGCGCCTCGCCCGGAAACGACGCCGCGTCGGTCGAGAGCAGATGATTGGCGACGATCGACGACGTGTGCTCGAACCAGAACGTCGAGAGTTGCGTGAGGACCTTTCCCTTGTCGGGAATGCCCGAGCCGAGGACGTAGTCGAACGCCGAGATGCGATCGCTCGCGACGATGAGCAGACGATCGCCGAACTCGTAGATGTCGCGTACTTTTCCCTGGCGGTTGGGCCGGCGTTCGGCGAGCGTGGTCTGGAGAATGGGGGAGGCGAGCGGCAACAAGAATCCTCGGCGGAAGCGAACGCCAATCTTACAAGGGTGCGAGATGCCTGACAACTACAACATGTAGGGGCGTTATAGTAGAGGACGCTCAAGAGTGCATGCGATCCCACACTCGTACGCTCATCGTGGTGGCGGCGGCTGTCGCGCTCCTCGCGCTTTTTCTGCGCAACGTCGATCTCTGGCGTGTCGCGGCCGAGATCGTGCGCGCGCGTCCGGAATTTCTCGCGCTGTCGCTCGCGACAATGCCCGTGAACCTCGCGATTCGCGCGTATCGCTGGCAGTACCTGCTCGAGCCGCTCGGGCCCACGCGCTTCGGCAACGCCTTTCGCGCCACCGCGGTCGGATTCGCGGCGAGCAGCGTGCTGCCCGCGCGCGCAGGCGAGGTCATTCGCCCATACTTTCTCGCACGACATGAAGCGCACGCCGAGCGGATGAGCGCGACCGGCGCCTTCGCCACAATCATTCTCGAGCGCCTGCTCGACGTCATCACCGTGCTCGTGCTGCTCGGGTCTTACGTGCTCGTGTTCGGACGCGGTCTGCGGACCACCAATCCTGTCGCATACGCGTGGTTGAGCGGCCTCGCCGTGATCGGCGCCGCGGGCGCGTGCGTGGGCCTCGCGCTGCTCGTCGTCCTCGCGCGCGATCCGCAGCGGCTCGGCCAGGTCACGCACCGCATCGCGCGCGTCGTCCCGTCGCTCGCCGCGCGAATCGCCGGCGTCGTCGAGCGGTTTGCGCGCGGCCTCGGCGCCGTGCGCCGGCCGGGCCGTCTCGTCGTGGCGCTGCTGTGGTCGTTCCCGCTGTGGCTGACGATCGGCGCGGGGTTGTGGGCGGGCGCGACGGCGTTTCGCCTCGACATCCCGTTCACGGGGACGTTTCCGATTATTGCGCTCCTCGCGATCGGCGTCGCGGTGCCGACGCCGGGCGCCGTGGGCGGCTTCCATGCCGCGTTTCGTTACGGCGCGACGGCGCTCTTCGGCGCGCCGGACGCGGCGGCGGTCGGCGCGGCGATCGTCCTTCATCTGTTCTCCGTCGTCCCGGTGCTGCTCCTCGGCCTCGTCTTCGCGGCGCAGGCCGGCTTGACCATGCAGGGGATGCAGCGTCTCGCGGCGCAGGCCGAGCCCGGGCGCACGGTCTGATGTCATGAAGTGTCCGTACTGCGCGCATCTCGGCGACAAGGTGGTCGACTCGCGGGAGTCGAAAGAGGGCGAGGTGATCCGCCGCCGGCGCGAGTGCCTTGGATGCGGCAAGCGCTTCACGAGCTACGAGCGGATCGATGAAATCCCCTACATGGTCGTGAAGAAGGACGGCACGCGCGAGCGGTTCGAGCGCCAGAAGCTCATCGCCGGGCTGCTCAAAGCGTGGGAGAAGCGC
>QHWK01000405.1 GCA_003223775.1 Acidobacteriota bacterium | reverse complement strand
AACGTCTCGGCGTTCCAGTTCCATTCGGTCGCGACCTGCGGCAGCAGCAGGCCGCGGTGCCATCCGAGCTCTACGACGAGCCCGTGGCGGCCGACGACGATCTCCTCGGGCCCGCGAATCGGCTCGAGCGCGCCGAGCAGCGAGATCTCGATGTCGATCTGCGCGAGCTCCTCGGGCGTAATCGGCGGAAAGCGCGGATCGGTCGCCGCAGCCGCAACCGCGCAGCGCGGCACCACCTTGCCGAGCGGCTCATTCGGTTCGATGTGGCCGATGCAGCCGCGCAGATCGCCGCGCTTGTGCAGCGACACGAACGCGCCGGCGGGAACGCCGAGCACGCCGCTCTCCGCGGCGACGTGCGCCGGGGCGACGCCCACGTGCGCGGCGATCGCCTCGCGCGCGAGCCGCAGCAGCAGCCGGCGATCGCGATCGCTCGTTGCGGCGCGGCTCGCCGGCGGCATCACGCGTCCGGGGGTCGACACGCTACGTCTCTTTCTTCGTCCGCCCGAAGTTTCCGAGCGCCGCGGCGAAGTATCCGACGACCGCCGCCGCAGGCGTGCTCGTGGTTCCGGTTGAGCACGGTCTGCAGCGCCTCCGCGTCGAACTGCTCGACGCACTCGATCACGACGGCGTCGAGCCGCGCGGCCGTCGCCGCATCGTGATAGTGCGACAGATCCGTGCTCGCGACAACGAGCGCCCTGCGCCCGCGCAGCACGTCGGCGAGCGCGTCGCCGAGGCCAAACGCCGTGTCGGGCGTCTGATAGCCCATCACGAGCGGGACGATGCGCAGGCTCGGCACGAGGCGCCCGAGAAACGGCAGCTGCATTTCGAGCGAGTGCTCGCGCGCGTGCGCCGCCTGGTGCTCGCGCACGATCGGCGCCGCCGCCATCAGCGCCGCCGCGAGATCGGCGTCGATCGAGGCGACGCCGTACGGCGTCTCGAAGCCGCCCGACGGATACACCGCGACGCCGTCGAAGCCGACGAAATGCGATGGTCCGACGAGGACCGCGACGTCGAACGTGCGATTGCGCAGCAGCCGGTAGGCGTGCGCCGCCACCGGCCCCGAGAAGTTCAACCCCGCATGGGGCGCGATGAGCGCGACCAGCTCGCCGGCAACGTCGCGGCCCGTACGATCGGCGTTGGCGAGATGACGATCGACAGCGGCCGTCAGCGCCGGCGCGCTGCCCGGATACCAGGAGCCAGCGACCGCCGCCTTACGGATTATCGTCATGGCTGATGGCTGATGGCTGATGGCTAATGGCTAATGGTTGATGGCTAATGGTTGATGGCTAATGGCAATGGTCGATGGCTGATGGCGATGGCCCATCAGCCATCAGCCATCAGCCATCAGCCATCAGCCATCAGCCATCAGCCATGACGATTGTCCGATCGATGCTAGCATTTGACATGCCGCCAGCTCTGACGCGGGACGATGCGGCGCGGATTGCCGCGCTGGCGCAGCTCGACCTCAGCGACGATGAGCTCGACACGCTCGCGCGCCAGCTCGGCGACATCCTCGCCTACGCCGAGCAGGTCCAGCAGATCGACACCACCGGCGTCGCGCCGACGGCGAGCATCGTGACGCGGCACGCCGTCGACCGCCGCGACGAGCTGCAGCCGAGCCTCGATCGCGACACCGCGCTCGCCAACGCGCCGGATCCGGCGCTCGACGCGGGACTCTTCAAGGTGCCGCGGGTCATCGGATGACAGTCCGCGAGATCCGCGACGCGATTCGATCCGGCGAGCGATCCGCGGCGGAGATCTGCCGCGAGACGCTCGCGCGCATCGATGCCGTGAACCCGCTGCTGAACGCCTTCAACACCGTCGCCGCCGAACGCGCGCTGGCGCGCGCGGACGCGATCGACCGCGATCGCGATCGGCATCGCGGCGCGCCGCTCGCCGGCGTCCCGATGGCGATCAAGGACAACATCTGCACCAGCGGCCTGCGTACGACGGCCTCGTCGCGGATCCTCGAGCACTTCGTTCCGCCGTACGACGCCACCGCGGTGTCGCGCCTCGAAGCCGCCGGCGCCGTCGTCGTCGGCAAGACCAACTGCGACGAGTTCGCGATGGGATCGTCGAACGAAACTTCCGCGTTCGGTCCGGTGCGCAACCCGTGGGCGCTCGACAGATCACCCGGCGGCACGAGCGGCGGATCGGCGGCGGCGGTTGCGGCCGGCCTCGCGCCGTGCGCGCTCGGATCGGACACCGGCGGCTCGGTGCGTCAGCCCTCCTCGCTCTGCGGCGTCGTCGGGTTGAAGCCGACCTACGGCCGCGTGTCCCGCTACGGGCTCATCGCGC
Source organism: Acidobacteriota bacterium (assembly GCA_003223775.1). GTDB lineage: Bacteria > Acidobacteriota > Vicinamibacteria > Vicinamibacterales > CAVVIG01 > QHWK01. The sequence goes on along the minus strand of QHWK01000405.1, from coordinate 4,888 downwards.
ACGGGTCGTCGCTCGATCAGATCGGGCCGATCGCGCGGCGCGCGCGCGACGTGGCGATCGTTCTCGGCGTCGTCGCCGGCGCCGACGCGTGCGATTCGACGAGCGCGCCCGAGCCGGTGCCCGATTACGAGGCGGCGCTCACGGGCGACGTGCGCGGCGTCCGCGTCGGCGTGCCGCGCGCGCTCGTCGAGCAGGGCGTCGATCCGGACGTGGCGCGCGCCACCACGGCGGCGCTCGACGTCCTGCAGGCGCGAGGCGCCGCGATCGTCGACGTCGATCTCCCGCACGCGCGCTACGCGACGCCCGTCTACTATCTCGTCTCCACGGCGGAGGCGAGCTCCAACCTCGCCCGCTACGACGGCGTCCGCTACGGGTTCCGCGCGACCGGCGCCGATCTGCGAGCGATGTACGGACAGACGCGCGGCCGGGGGTTCGGCGCCGAGGTAAAACGGCGGATCATGCTCGGCACCTACGTGCTGAGCGCCGGCTACTACGATGCCTACTACCTGAAAGCGCAGCAGGTCCGCACGCTGATCCTGCGCGACTACGATCGCGCGTTCGAGCGCGTCGACGTCGTCGCGATGCCGACGAGCCCGGTGCCGGCATTCAAGCTCGGCGAGAAGATCGCCGATCCGCTGCAGATGTATCTCGTGGACGTCTTCACCGTGAGCGCGAACCTGACCGGCCTGCCGGCGATCAGCGTGCCGTGCGGCTTCACGCCCGGGCCGCCGCGGCTGCCGATCGGCCTGCAGCTGACGGGACGTCGATTCGACGAAGCGATGCTGCTCCGCCTGGCCGACGCGTACGAGCGCGATACCGAATGGTCGACGCCGCTGCCGCCGATTCCGAGCCGCTGAAGCCGGTCGACTGGACGACGCTCAGCGACGAGAAGCTGCTCGAGGTCCGCATGTGCTGGTTCACGCCCGACGGCATCCCGGGCATCGCGATCCCGTTCTATCTCGCGCACCCGCGGCTCGCGAAGCTCGAAGAGAAGGAGATGCTGGAAGTGGAAGGCGGCGACGCCGCGTCGTGCCTCCGCATCCTGCGGCACGAAGCCGGCCACGCGATCGACAACGCGTATCGCCTGCGGCGGCGGCCGAGACGGCGGCGGCTCTTCGGCAATCCCGCGATCGAATATCCCGAGTACTACACGCCGAAGCCGTACAGCAAGAGCTTCGTCCAGCACCTCGATCACTGGTACGCGCAGAGCCATCCCGACGAGGACTTCGCGGAAACCTTCGCCGTCTGGCTCGATCCCGGCTCGCTGTGGGCGACGCGCTACGCCGGCTGGCCGGCGCAGCGCAAGGTCGAATACATGGACCGGCTGATGCGCGAGCTCGCGCGGAAGCGTCCGCTCGTCAACTCCAGACGCAAGGTCGATCCGCTCGAGCGGCTGAAGAAGACGCTCGGCGAGCACTACAAGCAGAAGCGCGAGCACTACGGCCTCGACCACCCGGACTTCTACGAGAGCGACCTGCGGAACCTCTTCTCCGACTCGCCGCAGTACGCGAAGAACATGTCGGCCGCGAGCTTCGTGCGGCGCATCCGCCGCGAGGTGCGCGGCACGGTGGCGAGCTTCACCGACAGCTACCAGTACACGATCGATCAGCTGCTCTCGAAGATCATCGATCGGTGCCGCGAGCTGAACCTGCGGCTCACCGAGCCCGAGGAGTCCACGAAGATCGACTTCATGGTCTTCCTCACCGTCCAGACGATGAACTACCTGCACAGCGGGCGGCACCGCGTCGCGCTATGAGCGTCACGAAGCTGCGCGTCCTCGCGCTCGTGCACCGGCACCTGATTCCACCCGAGACCATCGAGGAGGGCGCCGACATCACCGCCGCGCCGTGGCGCACCGAGTACGACGTCGTCTCGACGCTCCAGACGGTCGGGCACGAGGTACACGTGCTCGGCGTGCACGACGACCTCGGCGAAATCCGCCGTATGGTCACGGAGTGGAAGCCGCACATCGCCTTCAACCTCCTCGAGGGTTTCGACGATATCGTCATCTTCGATCAGAACGTCGTGTCGCACCTGGAGCTGTTGAAGCTGCCCTACACCGGATGCAATCCGCGCGGGCTGCTGCTCGCGCGAGACAAGTCGCTGTCGAAGAAGCTGCTCGCCTATCACCGCATTCCGGTTCCGGAATTCGACGTCGCGCGGATGGGCCGGCCCTTCCGGCGGCCGAAGCGCCTCGCCTTTCCGTTGATGGTGAAATCGTTGACGCAGGAGGCGTCGATCGGCATCTCGCAGGCGTCGGTCGTCGACTCGGACGAGAAGCTGACCGAGCGCGTGCAGTTCATTCACGAGAGCATCGGCACGGCCGCCATCGTCGAGCAGTACATCGAAGGGCGCGAGCTGTATGTCGGCATCCTCGGCAACCACACGCTGCAGGCGCTGCCGGTCTGGGAGCTGTTCTTCACGAACATGCCCGAAGGCGCGAAGCGCATCGCGACCGACCGCGTGAAGTGGAGCGTGAAGTACCAGAAGAAGTACGGCATCGACAGCGGCGGCGCGCGGGATCTGCCCGATCTGAAGGCCGAAGGCATCCAGCACCTGTGCAAGCGCGCGTATCGCGCGCTGGAGCTGAGCGGCTACGCGCGCATCGATCTGCGGCTCGAGGAGAACGGCAACGTGTGGGTGCTCGAAGCGAACCCGAATCCGCAGATTGCGCGGGGCGAGGATTTCGCGGCGTCAGCCGAGAAGGTGGGCCTGACCTACGAGACGGTGCTGCAGCGGATCATCAATCTCGGGTTGCGATGGCAGCCCGAGAGCGTCGCTTAGACGTACGCCGGCCGCGAGCTGCGGACGATCGCCCAGATCAGCAGCGCGATCAGCGCGAACGGAATGAACGGCACGAGCACGGCGAGGAGAATCGCTCCAATCGCCACGATGACGGCGAAGACCGACGCCAGGATCACCAGCGGCGCGACGACCGTGAACACGACGAGCTTGAAGACGAGGCGCAGCAGCAGGAACGGCAGCGCCACGATCAACGCGAAGGGCAGAAGGATTAGACCGAGCGGGAAGAGGAGCAGGCCGAACAGCAGACCGAAGAACAATCGAAACGGCAGCGTCAGCAGGTGGATCACATCTTTATTTACGTGCGGCGTGCTCCAGGAGTTCCGGCGCGCGGAGCTGGTCGGCCGGGCCGCGCGGCGCGGTCGGCGGGAAATACGCCATCGGCTGGTGGCTGATCCGCTCGTCGAGGCTCTTCACCACCAGCGCCGTGCCGCCCGCCGTCCTCTTCAACTTCGTGAAGCCGACGACGACGCAGAAGCCGATGAAGAGCGCAAGGACGAACACCGTGCTCGCGCCGAGCCCCTTCAGCGCGCCGATCGCGATGTCCATGACATCGCCGCTCATGCCTCGGCATCTCGCTGCGGCGGCTTGGGCTCGGGCACCGCATAGTAGACGAGCCCGCGCTTGACCTCTTCCATCGCCACGCGCTCGGCTTTGTGCGGCAGCTGCGTCTCCTCACCGAGCCGCGGGCGCGCGCCGCGCTTCAATTGCTTGGCCCGCAGCGCTGCGACGTCGACGAAGAGAAATCGGCTTTGAATCGGCGGCAGCGGCTCCGGCGGGATCTGCGGCTGCGGTTCCTCGGCCGGTTCGGAAAGCTGCGTCGTCTCGTCCATCACAGCCTTAGACAGTAACACGGGAGGGTCGCGTGGGTCAGGTAGGCCAGGTGGGTCAGGTGGGCCACGATCTTTTTGTGACCTGCCTGACCCGCCAGACCTGCCAGACCTGCCAGACCGTCGGGCGGCGCGAGCCGCCCGACTCTCTCGTTACGCGGCGACGTCGACCTTGATCGTCCGCGGCTTCGCTTCCTCACGCAGCGGGATGCGCACCGCGAGGACGCCGTCCTTGTACTCGGCCGAGACCCGATTCGGGTCGACGGTCTGCGGCAGCGAGAACGAGCGGCTGAACGAACCGTAGCGCCGCTCGATGTGGTGGTACTGATCGTCTTTGACTTCGGTCGGGGCCTTCTTCTCGCCCTTGATCGTCAGCACGAAGTTCTCGATGTTGATGTCGATGTCGTCGCGCGACATCGCGGGGAGCTCGGCCTTCAGCACGAGCTCGTGGTCGCCGGTCTGGAAGATGTCGATCGGCGGCATGAACGTGCTCGGCGCCGTGAACCCGAAATCGCGGAACGGATCCCAACGAACGATAGGCATTGCGTTCTCCTTGTCAAAAAAACCGGATCGGCGTGGCCGGGCAGGCCAGGCGGGCCAGGCAGGTCGGATGTGCGTCCTGTTCTACCTTCCGAACCCGCCCGGCCCACCCGGCCCGCCTGACCTTTTCGTTACTTCGTCTCCGCGTACTCCGCGTCGACCACTTCGGCGTCCTTCACGTTCGATCCGGGCGCCCAGTGCGCGGGCCCGGACGACGGCGCGTTCTGCGTCTGCTTGTAGAGCTGCTCGGCAACCGCGTGCGACGCGTGCTGCAGCTCCTCGGTAGCCTTCCGGATCGCGGCGAGGTCGTCGGTCTGCGCGACGCGGCGGACCTCGGCGACGGCCGCCTCGACCTTCGAGAGGTCGCCGACCGCGATCTTCGTGCGGTTGTCGTTGACCGTCTTCTCCACCTGATAGGCGAGCGAGTCGGCCTGGTTGCGCGCATCGATCAGGTCGCGCCGCGCCTGGTCTTCCGACGCGTGGCTCTGCGCTTCCTTCACCATGCGATCGACGTCCTCCTTCGAGAGGCCGCTCGATCCGCTGATGGTGATCTTCTGCTCCTGCCCGCTGGCCATGTCCTTCGCCGTCACGTTCACGATGCCGTTGGCGTCGATATCGAACGCGACCTCGATCTGCGGCACGCCGCGCGGCGCCGGCGGCAGGCCCACGAGATGGAACTTCCCGAGCGTGCGGTTGTCGCGCGCGAGCGGGCGCTC
>QHWK01000404.1:4501-5370 GCA_003223775.1 Acidobacteriota bacterium | reverse complement strand
CCCGGATCGAGGCTCGGGCCCGTGTGCGCCATGCACGGCGAGTTGACGTTCGATACGCCCAGCTTGGCGAACGACGTCCAGCGCCGGATCAGGACGTTGTTGTACATAATCGGCACTTTCACCGAGTACGCAAGCGCCTCGCGCTGCTTCTCCGGCAGCTCCGGCATCAGCGAGGGAATCAGGGCGTTGTTGCAGGCCAGGATCGCATTCGCCGCGCGCACGCCGTGCAGCTGGCCGTCGCGCAAGTAGGCGATGCGGACGGCTCGGGCCTTCTCCGGAGCGCCGTCGTGCTGCACGCGCACAACGGTGCTGCGCAGACGGATCCGCGTCGGCGAACCGGCATCGTCCAGCACGGCGTAGTCGGGGCGCGCTTGAACGATCGAGTCCATCGTCAGCGGCTTGCCACCGCCGAACGCGCTCGGCACGAGGCGATTGACCAGCAGCCGCGCAAGCGAGGCGTTGCCGTCCGGAAAGTGGAACTGGTAGGAGCCCTGCTGAAATCTCTCGCCGCGAAGCTTCAACCCGAGGCCGTTGAACCCCACCGAGCCGCGCTGCGCGGCCTCGAGCGCCGGCGTCGTGTCGACGCGCTTGTTGTTGCGCCCGCCCTGGCCTCTGAAAAACAGAATCGCGTCGGGATGCACCTTCGCGTGCTTCAGCAGGAAGTCCTGCCAGCTCATGGCCGCGAGCGCGGCGAGCTTCTGCTCGACCGCCGTCCCGGCCATGTAGTCGGCGTTCTGCCCGTGGAGACGCACGAGATCGTTCCGCACGGTTTCCGACAGCGGCGCCTTCGCGAAAAACTCCGGCCACGGAATCCTTCCGTTGCCGGAGACGAGGCGGTCCTCGCCGAAGTGCTCCTTGTCGAAGAAGAC
>QHWK01000404.1:0-4443 GCA_003223775.1 Acidobacteriota bacterium | reverse complement strand
GCCGCCGTAACCGATGTACGTGCGCCCTTGATAACTGAACTCGTTGCGCTTGGCGTGTCCGCCGAAGTCGTCGTGATTGTCGAGGATCAGGATCTTCTGGCTCTGACCGAGCGCGCGCCGCCAGAAATGCGCGGCCGCCAACCCGGAGATGCCGCCGCCGACGATGACGAGGTCGTACGCCTCGCCCGTGTCGACGTCCACCGCGGGGAACTGGCGATACGCGCCGCTCTGCATCGCGGGGAACTCGCGGACCGCGTCGGGATAGTTGCCGCGCAGGCCGGTGCGCGCGGGCGGGTAGGTCGCCGCTGACGTATCCGGCTGCGCAGCCGGCCCCTCCGAGGCGAGCACGCCGCTCGATCGCAGCGCCATCGCGCCGCTCGCGATCCCGATCGCGACGCCGCTCAGAAAATCGCGGCGGGGAATGCGACGGTCCATCCCGAGTTCGCGGTAGATCGCTCGATCCGTCATCGGCTCTCCTTCAACGAATTGGAGGACGTGCGCGCCGTCGCGCCGCGGCGTGTATTCTACCGCGCGAGGTCGTTGACAACTTTACATTTGCGTGTTCCCATGCGCGCGGTCTCCGCCGAAGGGAGGTTCGTGTCATGACATTCGCCAGGCCTTGTGCGGCGCTCGCGTGCGCGTTGCTGCTGGCCTCGTCCGCGGTCCACGCGCAGACGGTAAGCACGACGACCGGTGCGATCAACGGCACCGTCACCGACGCGACGAAGGCCGTCCTTCCCGGCGTCACCGTCACCGTCTCCGGTCCCGCCGTCATGGGCGCTCTCGCGGCCGTGAGCGATCAGAACGGCTTCTTCCGTCTGCCGAACCTCGCGCCCGGCGAGTACGCGCTCACGTTCGAGCTCGCCGGCTTCGGAGCGGTCACGCGCCCGGGCATTCACATCGGCCTCGGGTTCACGGCGACGGTCAACGTCGAGATGAGCCCGGGCTCGGTCGCCGAAACGATCACCGTCAGCGGCGCGTCGCCGGTCGTCGATCTGCAGTCGACCAACGTGACGACGCATTTCGACACCGAGCGGCTCGCGAGCCTGCCGGGTTCGCGCGATTTCTGGGCGGTCGTCGCGCAGACGCCGGCCGTCTCGATGTCGCGCGTCGATGTCGGCGGCAGCGGCGCGCTCACGCAGCAGGCCTACACCGCGTACGGCCTCTCGAGCGGCGGCGGCGTCAACCGCGGCGTCGTCGAAGGCATCATGGTGAACGAGGGATCGGGCGGCGGCGGCAGCGATCTCTACTACACCGACTACGGATCGTTCGCCGAGATCGCCGTCAACGCCGTCGGCAACACCGCCGAGATGCCCAACCCCGGCGTGCTCAGCCAGTTCATCACGAAGTCGGGCGGCAACGCGTACCACGGCGCGCTCTACGCCGACTACGAGAACGACTCGATGGAGACGCACAACATCGACGCCGCGCAGCTCGCGGCGGGCGTCACCGGCAGCGACGTGCTCGCCGCGGTCGACACGAACCGCCTCAGCGCGTTCAAGGACTTCAACGTCGATCTCGGCGGCTTCGTGACGAAGGACAAGCTGTGGTGGTACGGCGCGTTCCGCCGGACGACGAGCGGGCAGCGGTATCCGACGCTCGTCGACGACGTGCAGGAGACGTGGGTGCCGGTGGGGACGGGGAAGGTCACCTACAACGTCACGGGGTCGCAGAAAGCGATCGTCTACTTCCAGCACGCCGACAAGAACCAGCCGGATTACCTCGGCGCAATCCAGATTGCCGGCGGCCGCACGACGCCCGCGATCATGCACGCGAACACGGTGTGGAATTCGCATTTTCCGACGAGTGTCTGGAAGCTCGAATACAACGCGGTGCTCACGAGCGCGCTGCTCCTCGAAGTGCGCGCAGGGGCGTACCAATCGATCTGGTGGCGCACGGGCAAGAGCGCGGCGCCACGGGTCGAGGACACGGGTAACAACTTCGTCTCGGGCGGTGTGTACGACATCACCTTCGATCGCAGCCGCCCGCAGGTGAACGGCGCGCTCAGCTACTCGAAGAGCGGCTGGGGCGGCAATCACAACTTCAAGTTCGGCGGCGAGATCATGCGGGACCTGGTGATCAACCCGTTCTACGGATTCAGCAGCGCGACCAACGCGCTGTCGCTGTTCGTGAACGGCGCGCCGAGCCAGGCGTTCGTGTACCAGTCGCCGTCGTTCTCGCAGAGCGGCGTGCTGAGCGACGGCCTCTTCGCGAACGACACGTGGCAGGCGACGAAGCGCATGACGCTGAACCTCGGCATCCGCTGGGATCGCCAGCAGGCGTTTCTGCCGGCGCAGCAAGGTCCCGGCGGCCTCGCGTTCGCCGAAGTGAGCAACGTCATCACCTGGAACGACAACTGGGGGCCGCGCCTCGGCGTGAGCTACGACGTCACCGGCGACGGGAAGACGCTGGTGAAGGCGAGCTACGGACAGTTCTGGCTGTATCCGGGCGCCGACTTCGCGAGCAGCATCAACCCGAACGCGTCGACCTGGTTCAAGCAGTACCGCTGGACGACCGACGTGAATCGCAACGGCGTCTGGGATCCGGGCGAGGAGGGCGCGCTGCTCGGCGTTTCGGGCGGCGCGGTCTCGACGGCGCTCGATCCGAATCTCGAGAACACCTACACGCGTCAGGTGACGGCGTACGTCGAGCGCGAAGTGGCGCACGACTTCGGCGTGCGATCCGGCTTCGTGTGGAACGGCCGCCGCCAGGTGCGGACGACGATCCGCGCCGATCGCCCGTTCGACGGCTACAGCGTGCCAATCGCGGTCACCGATCCCGGGCCGGATGGACGCCTCGGCACCGCCGACGATCGCGGCGTCTACACCGCGTTCAACCTCGCGCCGCAGTACGTCGGCGCGCCGGCGGTGAACCTCACGACTGATCTGCCCGATTCGGCGAACAGCGACTACTACACGTGGGAGATCACCGCGACGCGCCGCGAGGTCGGCCGCTGGTCGCTGCTCGCGAGCTTCGCCGAGACGTGGAACCGCGAGACCAATCTCGCCGGCGGCGCATCGTTCACGCCGAACGCGCTCGTCAACACCGTGGACGGCCGCAACCGGTTCGCGATCTGGCAGGGCAAGATCAACGCGACCGTGCGCCTGCCGTTCGACGTGCGGCTGACGCCGATCTACCGGCACCAGTCGGGCACGCCGTTCGGCCGCACGTTCATCGCGACGCTGAACTACGGCAACGCGACGATCCTCGCCGAACCGGTCGGCGCCGAGCGGACGCCGAACATCAACGTCTTCGATCTGCGATCGGAGAAGGCGATGACGCTGAACCGCACGCGCGTGACCGGGTTCTTCGACGTCTACAACATCTTCAACGCGAACGCCGAGCAGGCGTTGACGACGAGCTCCGGCGCCGCGTTCCTGCGGCCGGTGGCAATCACGCCGCCGCGCATCGCGCGCGTCGGGCTGAAGTTCCAGTGGTGACCTGCATGAACGCGCACGATCGCAGCCTCGGCATGAGCCGCGCCATCACGCGCCGCGACTTCCTGAACGGCGTGGCCCTGGGCGTCGTCGGATCGGCGCTCGCGCCCGAGCTCGCGCGCGCCGCGCAGCAGGAGTTCGCGCCCGAGCGCGCGCCCGACTACTATCCGCCGACGCGCGTCGGCATGCGCGGCAGCCACCCGGGATCGTTCGAGGTCGCGCACCAGCTGCGCGATCGCCGCGGCTGGGATCTCTCCGGCGCGATCGACGCCGGCGAGTCGTACGACCTCGTCGTGGTCGGCGGGGGGCTGAGCGGGCTGTCGGCGGCGTACTACTTCATCCGCGACGTCGGCCGCAGCGCGAAGGTGCTCGTCCTCGACAACCACGACGACTTCGGCGGCCACGCGAAGCGCAACGAGTTCACCTACGGCGGCCGCATGCTCGCGCTGAACGGCGGCACGCTCAACATCGAGTCGTGGGACCGCTACAACGAGCACGCGCGATCGGTGATCCACGACATCGGCATCGACATCGATCGCTTCCTCAAGGCGAACGAGACGAATCGATCGCTCTATCGATCGCTCGGGCTCACCGGCCAGGCGACCTTCTTCGACAAGGAAACGTGGGGCGTCGACAAGCTCGTGATCCGCAACCGCGGCGGCCGCGGCGAAGGCGCGCCGGCGCGAGGGACGCCGGCCGGCGACGGCGGCGGCACGGGCGGCGGCGGACGCGGACGCGGCTCCTACAGCGCGGAAGATCTTGCGCACTCGCCGCTCTCGCCGCAGGCGCAGAAGGACATGCTGCGGCTCTACGCCGGCCCGCACGCCGACTACATGCCGGGCCTGTCGTCGCCGGAGAAGAAAGTCCGCCTCGCGAAGATGAGCTATCAGGATTTCCTGCTGAACCTGGTGAAAGTGGACAAGCAGGTCCTGTGGTTCTTCCGCAATCAGGGCGCTGGAAATTTCTGCGTCGGCGTCGATTGCTTCCCGGCGCTCTTCGCCTGGCA
>QHWK01000403.1 GCA_003223775.1 Acidobacteriota bacterium | reverse complement strand
ACCGCGCCCGCGCCGCCGGGGCGGAAGATCAAAGCGCGTCTCTTCTACGTCGCCGACGACGGGATGAAGCTCGCGGGGATCGAGCGCGACATCGCGTACGGCGAGGGCGCGACCGAACAGGCGCGCGAGATCGTCGCCGCGCAGATCGCGCCGGTCGTCGGCCCGCTCGTGTCGGCGGTCCCGCGCGGCACGGCGCTCCGCGCCGTCTTCCTGACGCAGGCCGGCGAAGCGTACGTCGATCTGAGCCGCGAGGTGATGGCGGCGCATCCGGGCGGGACGCTCAACGAGCTGCTCACGGTGTACACGATCGTCAACGCGCTCACGGTCAATCTCCCCGCGGTGACGAGCGTGCAGCTCCTCGTCGACGGCAAGGAGATCGACACGCTCTCGGGCCATGTCGATCTGCGGCAGCCGCTCGCGAAAAACCTCGCCTGGGTCCAGTAGACTTACGCACATGCGATCCGACCAGCGCGCCGCGAACCAGCTTCGCGACACCACGATCACGCCCGATTACCTGATGCATGCGGAAGGGTCCGTCCTGATCTGCGCCGGCAACACGCGCGTCATCTGCACGGCGAGCGTCGAGGACCGCGTCCCGAGCTTCCTGCGCAACACCGGGAAGGGCTGGGTGACCGCCGAGTACGGCATGCTGCCGCGCGCGACGAGCACGCGCATGCAGCGCGAGGCCTCGGCCGGCAAAGTGGGCGGCCGCACGCAGGAGATTCAGCGCCTCATCGGACGCTCGCTCCGCTCGGTGACGAATCTGCCGGCGCTCGGGGAGCGGAGCGTGTGGGTGGACTGCGACGTGATTCAGGCGGACGGCGGCACGCGCACCGCGTCGATCACCGGCGCGTTCGTCGCCCTGGCGCTGGCGCTCGGGAAAATGCGCGAGCGCGACATGATTCGGACGATTCCGCTGTCGGACTACGTCGCCGCGACGAGCGTCGGGATCGTGGACGGCGAGCCGCTGCTCGATCTCGCCTACGACGACGACAGCCGCGCCGAAGTGGACATGAACATCGTCAAGACCGGCGACGGCCGGTTCATCGAGGTGCAGGGCACGGCCGAAGCGATCCCGTTCGGGCGCGAGGCGCTGGACACGCTGCTCGATCTCGCCGACCATGGCATCCGGCAGCTCGTCGACAAGCAGAAGGCGATCGTCGGGCATCTCGTCAAGCAGACATGGTGAGGACGCCGTCATGATCCTGGCGCGCGCGACCGTTTCCACCCCGCTCGGCGACATGCTCGCGCTCGCGTCCGACGACGGGCTGTGCGCGCTCGAGTTCATCGGGCCCGAAAAGCCCTTGACGCGCCTCGACGCCCGCCTGCAGCGCCACTTTCCGCCGCACGAGATCGTGGACCGCGAGTCGCGGCCGATCGCACGCGCGCGCACGTGGCTCGAGACGTACTTCGCGGGGATCAGCGCCGAGCTCGGCGACCTGCGGCTCGACATGCACGGCGCGGCGTTCGAGACGCGCGTGTGGAAGGCGCTGACGCGCATTCCACCGGGCGCGACGACCAGCTACGGCGCGATCGCCAAGGCGCTCGGATCGGCCGGCGCCTCGCGCGCCGTCGGCGCCGCCAACGGCGCGAACCCGATCGCGATCATCGTGCCGTGCCACCGCGTCGTCGGCGCGACGGGCTCGCTCACCGGCTACGGCGGCGGCCTCGATCGAAAGACGTGGCTCCTCGATCACGAGCGCCGCTGGCGCCGCGAACCGCTCGCGCTGCTCTTTTGAGCGCGAACGGAACCTCGAAGGTTCAGAACTGGGATTCGAGAAACGCGCGCAGCGCGCGGACAGCCTGCGCGCGATGGCTCACCGCGGCCTTGCGATCGCCGGCTTCGGCGAGCGTCTGGCCGTACGGGGGATAGAAGAAAATCGGGTCGTAGCCGAAGCCGCCGTCGCCGGCGGGCGCCGGTGCGATGCGCCCTTCCACCGTACCGCGCGTCTCGAACAGGATGCGGCCGCGGTCGGCGAGCGCGAGCGCGCAGACGAACCGTGCCGTGCTGTCCGGCGCGCCGCGCGCGGCCAACGCACGGTAGATCAGCGCAAACTTCTCGACGTAGGACGTGTCGGCGCCGCCGAAGCGCGCCGATTCCACGCCGGGCGCGCCGCCGAGCGCGTCGATTTCGAGCCCCGAGTCCTCCGCGACGGTCAGCTCGCCGGTCGCGGCGGCGTAGTACCGCGCCTTCGCGCGCGCGTTCTCCTCGAAGGTCGCCCCGGTTTCTTCCGGCGCCGCGACGTCCGGCCACCGCGCGAGCGTCGTCAGGTCCACCGGCAGCCCGGTGAGCAACTCGCGAATTTCTTTCACTTTATGGGGATTCGTCGTCGCGAGCAGGATGCGCATCGGTTCGAGGGATCGAGTGTGGACGCGCGAGATGTTCGGCGGCAACGGCGGCGGCGTTTAAGGCGGAGTGCGGGCCGCGGGCGGCGACCCGAAGGTCGGCCGCCCGGGGAAAGGCGGAAGGAATTTCAGGCCGGCTGGCTGACGGCTCAAGGTAAGACTTACGGTCCAGCCGGCGGGCGGGCATTCCCCGTCAAGGGGAAAGATCGAAGCGCTCAGGCCACGGCAACCTGACGCGGGCGCAGCGTGGCCTTTACAGGCGTCGCGTGCTCCACGCGCATGAACGCGCCGTCGCGCGTCTTGAACAGAAACTTCGCGTCGACGAGGGCGCCAAGCAGCGCGTCGCAGGAGGCCGCATCGAGACCCCATAACCGCCGCGCCTGAGGCTCCGTCAACCGCAATCCCGGCATCTCGAGGAATTCACCCTGAACGCGCCTGAGCACTTCATCGGGAGCACGGTGTCGCTCGGGCTTCATGAGTTCCCTCCTCGGATCGACTTGCCAGGGGTTCGCCGAGACGGGAGCAACGGATGTGCCAGCCGGGCGGTTCCAACGACGCGCGAGATCTGGCCAGAAAACGCGCGTCCCGCGGAAGAAACCGCCGCAGCCAGCCCATCAGATGTTGGCGCGGTGACAGCGCGTGTACGGAATCCCATCAGGCGCCACCTGACGCATCATTCTGCCCCCGAATTTGCATCGTTCGGGCGCATGGACGCGACACACGAACGTAAAAACCTCACGACTCACCGCGCACCGGTCAGCGTCTGGGACCGCCGCGGGTGGGACGGCACGCGCGAACAGCTCGCGATGACGCGATGGCTGGTCGGCATCGGCGGCGGCGCGCTGGCACTCCAGGGCCTGCGCCAGCGGTCGGTGGCCGGATCGCTGCTCGCCGGCATCGGCGGCAGCCTCGCCTGGTGGGCGCTCACGGGCGAAGGCGATCTCTCCGAAGCGCGCCGGTGGTTCGGGCAGGTCATCGAGCGCGCCGGCTGGCGCCGCGAGGATCTGGTGCACGACGCGTCGGCTGACTCCTTCCCCGCCAGCGACCCACCTTCGTCGACGGCGGCGGTGGGCACGGGCCTGAGCGGCCGCGCGCGGGGCCACTGATGCTCAAGGCGTTCCGCATCCCGATCACGTGGCGCGAGCTGATGAAGCGCACCGTGGCCGAGGTGCAGGCGGACAACTGCCTCGGCCTCGCCGCGCAGCTCGCGTACTATTTTTTCCTCGCGCTGTTTCCGGCGCTGCTCTTCATGGTCGCCCTCGCGAGCTTTTTCCCGGTCGCGAACCTGATGGACCAGATCACGGCGGCGCTCGCGCGCGTCGCGCCGTACGAGGCGCTGAAGCTGATTCAGGATCAGCTCGTCAAGATCTCGCAGGACAAGAACGGCGGGCTGCTCACGCTCGGGATGATCGGCACGATCTGGAGCACGTCGTCGGGCGTCACCGCGATCATCGACACGCTGAATCAGGCGTACGACATTCAGGAAGGGCGTCCGTGGTGGAAGGTGCGCGCGCTCTCGCTCGCGCTCACCGTCTCGCTCGCGATCTTCGTGGTCGTGGCGTTCGGCCTGGTGCTCGTCGGGCCGACGCTCGCCGAAAAAGTCGCGGTGTGGATGCACCTCGGGCCGGCCTTCACGTGGACGTGGCTCATCCTGCAGTGGCCTTTCGTCTTCGCGCTCGTGGCGCTCGCGATCGCGCTCGTCTACTACTTCGCGCCCGACGCCGAGCAGGACTTCGTCTGGATCACGCCGGGCTCGGTGTTCGCGACGATCCTGTGGGTCGTGATCTCGCTCGCGTTCAAGGTCTACGCCGCGAAGTTCGGCTCGTACAACGCGACCTACGGCACGATTGACGGCATCATCGTACTCCTCACGTGGTTCTACGTGTCATCGCTCGCGATGCTCGTCGGCGCGGAGCTGAACGCCGAGATCGAGCACGCGTCGCCGTACGGGAAGGATCCGGGCGAGAAGGTGGCTGGCGAGAATCGCCGCCGGCGCCCCCGCGGCCGTGCGCGGCAACTGCGACGTCGACGCCGATCTGCCGCCGGCCGTGCAGCCCGGCGTTCCCCCGCCGCGCCCCACCGACTGGGTGATCGGCGGCGTCGTCCTCGGCGAGGCGATGGTGATGGCGTACTTGAAGCTACGCGCGCGTTTCAGGAACGTGCGCGCGTAGCCGCAAGGCAGGAGCGTCAACCGCCGGTCGTAAAGCTCCAGACCGGTCCCGAGGCGCTCTTTCCAGCCGCCGTTTTGGACACAATCCGGAAGTAATACGTCGTGTGCGCGGCGAGCGTGAACGGGATCAGGTAACTCTGGGTCTCGGACGTCGTCTCGCTCGGACCGAGGAGCTTGCCGGCGGCGTAGAGCGGCGGCGTGGAGCTCGTGCCGAAGTAGATGTCGTAGTAGTGCGCCCATGGGCCGCCGTACCAGACGAGGCGTGCGGTCCGTGACACGCCGCCCGCGCCGTTGGCCGACGGCGCCTTGTACTTCGGCGTGTCGGGCGGCAGCGGCGTGAACGCCTTCGTCTCGATCGCGCCGGTGCTGTTGTTCCACTTCCGGTTGAACTGATCGATGAACCAGGTCAGCATCCACGCCTTGTCGTTGACGAAGTAGTTGTGCTCCTGCTGCGAGTTGTCGGAGGGCGACGACCAGTTCGACGAACCGAAGATCACCGTGCGCTGGCCGTACAGGATCACGCTCTTCTGGTGGCTCAACCCGGCGTGCGCGCGCATCCGGATCTTCACGCCGCCCTTCCACATCCGATCGACGTTCCACGCGTCCCACACGCGCTTCGGGTTGCGGTACTCGTTCGGCTCCGTGATCAGCCGCACCGGGACGCCGCGCGCGACCGCCTTCACCACGGCGTCGGCGTGCGCCTGCTGCGTGATGCGGTACATGCTCACGTCGATCGCCGATGGTTCCTTGCCGTAGAGCGCAATCGACCGTTGCGTATAGCTCTGCGCCGGCGGGAAGTTGAGCGCCGGATCGATCGAGTACGCCCCGTAGCTGCGCGCCGGCGGGTTCGTGATGTTGGCGTAGTCCGCGAAGCTGGTGTGATCCACCCACGAGTCGTCGAACTTCCGCATGAAGCTGTTCACGATGTCCGGATCGTTCGTGAAGTAGATCGACTCGTCGATGT
Organism: Acidobacteriota bacterium; assembly: GCA_003223775.1. Classification (GTDB taxonomy): domain Bacteria; phylum Acidobacteriota; class Vicinamibacteria; order Vicinamibacterales; family CAVVIG01; genus QHWK01. The sequence continues at coordinate 8,043 of QHWK01000403.1, read as the reverse complement.
AGTTGGTGTACGGCGAGACCGGGTGCCACGCGTTGTCGCTGAAGTTCGCGCCGCTGAACTCGACGACGTGCTGGCCGCCGAAGAGCGCCATCTTCCAGTGCAGGATCGACGAGGTGACTCCCTTGCGCATCGGGATGCCCGCCGACGCGAACGCGTCGAGGACGCCCTGGTTGTACGGCGACGAAGCGCTGCCGCGCGGATCGACCAGCAGCCGGACGCGAACGCCCGCGTTGAAGCGCGCAACGATGTGCTGGACGTAGTGGTTGTCCTCCATGAACCAGAAGCCGACGTCGATCTCCTGCCGCTCGTTGTCGATCAGGCTGAGCAGTTGGGTTCTGCAGTTCTCCGCCGCCGGATCACATAATCGTTCGAGCGCCGCCGCAGGCCGCGCCGCGAGCAGCAGGCTGCACACGCAGAGGGCGACACGTCTCATGCCGGACCTCTATTGCGAGCGCGGTGCCGGCCGGCTTCGCGGTATACGGCGTCAAAACAGACGCGCGGGCGTCGATGCTGCGACGGCCCTGGAAAAAATTACTGTGAGTTCTCGACACCGGGACCGCTCCCGGTAGAATGAGCGCCTGGTGGATTCCATCTTTCGCTTCCTGTTCAAATACCCCCCGCTGATGTTCCAGCAGGCGGACTTCAGCTGGGGGCTATCGCGAGCCGTCCTGCTCGTGGTGGCCGGCGTCACGGCCGCGGCCGTGCTGGCGCTCCTCACCTACCGCGGCGTGTCGGCCGCCGACCGGCCGCGCGATCGCGTCGTGCTGATCGGCTTGCGCGTGGCTGCGCTGGCCGTGCTGCTGTTCTGCTTGTTCCGCCCCACGCTGGTCCTCAAGGCGGCTGTGCCGCAGCAGAACTTCCTCGGCGTGCTCGTGGACGACTCGCGCAGCATGGCGATCGCGGATCGCGATGGCCAGACGCGCGGCGCCTTCGTGCAGCAGCAGCTCGCCGGCCCGAACGGGCCGCTGCTGCGCGCGCTCTCGCAGCGCTTCGTCGTCCGCTTCTTCAGCTTCGCGTCCTCGTCGAATCGCATCGGCACGGCGGGCGATCTGAAATTCGGCGGCACCGCGACGCGCATCGCGCAGGCGCTCGATCGCGCGCGCGACGAGCTCGCCGGCCTCCCGCTCGCCGGCGTCGTGATGGTGTCGGACGGCGCCGACACGTCCGACGCCGCGATCGACGAGACGCTGGCCAGCCTGAAAGCGCGATCGATTCCGGTGTTCACCGTCGGCCTCGGCCAGGAGCGTTTCGCGCACGATGTCCAGGTGACACGCGTCGAGACGCCGCGGTCCGTCCTCAAGGGCACGGCGCTCGTCGTCGACGTCGTGCTGTCGCAGACCGGCTACGGCGGCCAGACGGTCCCGCTCAGCATCGAGGACGATGGACGGATCGTGAGCACGCAGGAAGTGACGCTGCCGCCCGAGGGCGAGTCGGCGACGGTGAAGGTCCGCTTCACGGCCAACGAGGCCGGCGCGCGCGTCTTCAAGTTCCGCGTGCCGACGCAGCCCGGCGAGCAGGTGACACAGAACAACGCGCGCGACGCGCTGATCCAGGTGAACGATCGCCGCGAGAAGATCCTCTACTTCGAGGGCGAGCCGCGCTACGAGATGAAGTTCGTCCGCCGCGGCGTCGAGGACGACAAGAACATCCAGGTGACGATCCTGCTGCGCACGGCGGAGAACAAGTACTGGCGCGGCGACGTGAGCAACCCCGACGAGCTCGTGAGCGGCTTCCCCAAGACGCGCGAGGAGCTCTTCTCCTATCGCGCGATCATTCTCGGCAGCGTCGAGGCGGCGTCGTTCTCGCCCGAGCAGCTGCGCATGATCGCCGACTTCGTGAGCAAGCGCGGCGGCGGCCTGCTGATGCTCGGCGGCCGCCGATCGTTCGCCGAACCGGTCGTGCTCGAGGCGGCGAACCCGAAGTATTTCTCGTGGCTGACCGCGCGGCCGACGCGCGCCGGCGCCTCCTTCCCCGTCTCGCAGGTCGCGAGCGACGAGAAGTCTTCCGCCACCAAATGGGGCGACATGCCGGCGGTCTCGGCGGTGAACAGCGTGCGGCAGGTGAAGCCGGGCGCGACCGTGCTCCTCACCGCCGTCGACGATCGCCGTCAGGATCAGATCGTCCTCGCGTATCAGCGCTACGGCCGCGGCAAGGCGATCGCGATGCCGATCCAGGACTCGTGGTTGTGGCGGATGGAGGCGAAGGTTGCCGTCAACGACACGACGCACGCGATGTTCTGGCGGCGCCTGGTCCGCTGGCTCGTCGACGGCGTGCCCGAGCAGGTGAACATCTCGACGACGGCCGACCGCGTCGAGCCCGGCGAGCCGGTGAAGCTCACCGCCGAAGTGCTCGATGCCGCGTACGCCGAAGTGAACGACAGCCGCGTCGTCGCGAAGGTGACCTCGCCGTCGGGGAAGACGACGGAACTGCCGGTCGAGTGGACGGTGACGAAGGACGGCGACTACCGCGCGAGCTTCGTGCCGGACGAATCGGGCATCTACGACATCGCGGTCGCCGCCGCACGCGATCAGAAGCCGCTCGGCAAGGCGGACATGCACGTGCGGGTGTCGGCCGGCGACGCCGAGTACTTCGACGCCGCCATGCGCGCGCCGCTGCTGAAGCGCATCGCCGAGGACACCGGCGGCCGCTTCTTCACGCCGGCCACTGTCGCGGCGCTGCCGGAGGCGATCAGCTACAGCGGCCGCGGCGTCACCGTCGTCGAGGAGCGCGAGCTGTGGGACATGCCTGCCCTGTTCCTCGCGCTGGTCGGCCTCGTCGCCGCTGAATGGGGCTACCGCCGCATGCGGGGCCTTGCGTGAGGAAAGCAACCACACGCCCGCCGCGAATGGTCCAGGAGAAAATAAAAGCTCTGCGGTCTCTGTGTGCTCTGTGGTTGCTTCCCGTGATCGTGTTTGTCGCCTGCGTGCTGTCGAACACCTCCGCTTTTGCACAAACGACACACCTCCTCGTCATCACGGGCGTCCCCGGCGACGAGGAGCACGCGAAGCAGTTCGCCAAGTGGGCCGACGCCTTCGTCGACGCGGCGAAGAAGAAGGACGCGGTCGCCGACGGGAACATCACCGTGCTCGCCGATCGCGCGGCGACGAAAGAAGGCGTCGAGAAGGCGTTCGCCGATCTCTCGGCGCGCGTCAGGCCGAGCGACGCCGTCGTCGTGCTGCTGATCGGCCACGGCAGCTTCAACGGGACGCAGGCGGCGTTCAACCTGCCGGGGCCCGACCTCACCGCGCAGGATTGGGCGAAGCTCCTCGGCAAGCTGCCGTCGCTGCGCGTGGCGTTCGTCAACACGAGCAGCGCGAGCGGCGCCTTCCTGCCGACGGTGGCGGCGCCCGGCCGCGTCGTCATCACGGCGACCAAGACCGGCGGCGAGCGCAACGAGACCGTCTTCCCTGAGTATTTCGTCGCGGCGTTCGCCGATCCGTCCGCGGACCGCGATCGCAACGGACACGTGTCGCTCGCCGAAGCCTTCGAGTACGCGAAGGCGAAAGTCGTGCAGGCGTTCCAGCAGAAGGCCGACACGAACGATCCGGCGGTGAAGAAGCTGGTGGACGAGAAGGACGCCATCGATCAGCAGATCGCCGGGCTCAAGCTGCGGAAGAACGGCATGCCGGCGGCGCAGTACGACGAGCAGATGGAGAGGCTGCTCACCGAGCTGGCGCTCAAGACGAAGGCGATTCGCGATCTGCAGGCGAAGAAGGAGAAGCGTGACTAGGCGCGCCTGCGCGCGCCTCGCGTGTGTGCTCGCAGCCGTCGCGCTCGGCGGCGCGACCGCCGTCGCGCAGCGCCGCGGCGGTTTCGGCGGCGGCTTCGGGGGCCGCCGCGGGCGAGAGGCGATCCGCCCGAACACGCCCTACGACGGCCGCTTCACGTTCGTCCGCGTGCGCTACGGCCCCGACTACGGGTTCGCGTCGCAGGGGCTGCCGTGGTCGCACGACTACCCGGCCGGCGAGCAGCACTTCATGAAGATTCTCAGCGAGCTGAGCCTGCTCAACCCGCACACCGACGAGACCAACATCCTGACGTTCGACGATCCGCAGCTGTTCCGCTATCCCGTGGCGTATCTGTGCGAGCCGGGCGGCTGGACGATGACCGATCAGGAGGCGGCGAGCCTGCGGAACTACCTGCAGAAGGGCGGCTTCATGATCGTCGACGACTTCCGGATGCAGCACTGGGGCAACTTCGAGGCGCAGATCATGCGCGTGCTGCCCGAGGCGCGCATCTTCGATCTCGACATCGACAACCCGATCTTCCACGCGTTCTTCGAGATCAAGACGCTCGACGTGCCGCAGTACTACGATCCGCCGCCCGCCATCTTCCGCGCGATCTACGAGGGCAACGATCCGTCCAAGCGGATCATGGTGATGATCAACTACAACACCGACATCTCCGAGTTCTGGGAGTGGTCGGACACGGGCCTCAAGCCGATTGACGAGTCGAACGAGGCGTACAAGCTTGGCGTGAACTATGTGATTTACGGTATGACACACTAAAGGCCGGGCAGGCCGGGCAGGCCGGGCAGGCCGGGTGGGCCAGGCAGGCCGGGCAGGCCGGGCAGGTCGGGCGAGCCGGGCAGGCCGGGTGGGCCGGGCAGGCCGGGCAGGTCGGGCGAGCCGGGCAGGTCACAGAGGACACAAAGGTGCAGCCTTTGCGACCTCCGTGACCCGCCTGGCCCGCCAGATACGCCAGACCCGCCCGGCCAACAGCGACGGCGTCAGTCATCGAGGGAGCGGACGTGGAACTCAACACCGTGGAATTCGAATCGGCCGACGATCTCGCGCTCGCCGACAAGATGAAGTTCGGACGACAGCAGATCATCACCGAGCTGGGCAAGCGGATCATCGGCCAGAGCGACGTCATCGAGCTGATTCTGCTGTCGCTCTTCGTCGGCGGCAACAGCCTGATCGTCGGCGTGCCCGGCCTCGCGAAGACGCTCCTCATCGCGACGCTGGCGCGCGTCCTCGACCTGAAGTTCAACCGCATCCAGTTCACGCCCGACCTGATGCCGTCGGACATCACCGGCACCGACATCATCAACGAGGACGCGAGCACCGGGCGCCGGCAGATGGTGTTCGCGCCCGGCCCGATCTTCGCGAACATCGTGCTCGCCGACGAGATCAACCGCACGCCGCCCAAGACGCAGTCGGCGCTCCTCGAGGCGATGCAGGAGCACCGCGTCACGATTCAGGGCCGCACCTACGAGCTCGCCGAGCCGTTCTTCGTCTTCGCGACGCAGAACCCGATCGAGCTCGAGGGCACCTATCCGCTCCCCGAGGCGCAGCTCGATCGCTTCATGTTCCACATCGTCATCGAGCACCCGCCGGAAGAGGAGGAGTTCGACGTCGTCCGCGCGACGACGGCGATCATCGATCCGCATTTCCAGCAGCCGGTGAACGGGGACGATCTGGTCGCGTTTCAGCGCCTCGTGCGGCGCGTGTCGATCGCGGATCCGGTGGCGCGCTACGCGCTGCACCTGGTGCGGACGAGCCGTCCCAAGTCGAAGCAGGCGCCCGAGAGCGTGAAGAAGTACGTCGCCTTCGGCGCGAGCGTCCGCGCGGCGCAGTATCTCGTCCTCGGCGCGAAGGCGCGCGCGCTCACGCAGGGGCGCTACCACGTGAGCTACGACGACATCCGCGCGCTCGCGCACCCGGTGATGCGCCACCGCGTGCTGACGAACTTCCGCGCGGAGTCGGAGGGCATTACGACCGACTCGATCATCGACGAGCTCCTCTCCGCTGTGCCCACGCCGAAATCGGGAATGTAACCAATGCGGATTGCGGATTGCGGACTGCGGATTGGAGTGCCGATGTCGAGATCGGTCAATCCTCAATCCGCACTCCGCAATCACTCCGCAATCCGCGCTCCGCAATCCGCAATCACTCCGCACTCCGCACTCCGCAATCCGCAATGACGCAGTCCCACGCCCTTCCCGGCGCTCGATACGTCGATCCGAAGATCCTGGCGCGGATCGGCAACCTCGAGCTGCTCGCGCGCAACGTGGTGGAAGGCTTCATCAACGGCCTGCACCGCGCGCCGTTCTTCGGCGCGTCGATCGACTTCGCCGAGCACCGCGGCTACGTCGCCGGCGACGACATCCGCCGCGTCGACTGGCGCCTCTACGCGCGCACCGACCGCTACTACGTGAAGCAGTACGAGGCCGACACGAACACCAACCTCTCCGTGCTGCTCGACGTGTCGCGGTCGATGAGTTTCTCGAGCCGCGGCATCCCGAAGCTCGAATACGGCTGCTTCGTCGGCGCGTGCCTCGCCTACCTCGCGCAGCGCCAGCGCGACCGCGTCGGCCTCATCACCTTCGACAACGACATCGTCTCGCACGTGCCGCCGTCGGCGAAGCACTTCAACGTCGTGCTCCACACGATGGATCGCGCGAAGCCGGAGCGCCGCGGCGATCTCACCGCGCCGCTCAAGAAGATGGCGGAGCACTTCAAGCGGCGCGGCATTCTCGTCCTCATCTCCGACTTCTACGAGGAGCCCGATTCGATTCTCGAGGCGATCAAGCCGCTGAAGTTCCTCGGCAACGATCTGGTCGTGTTCCACGTGCTCGATCCCGCCGAGATCGACTTCGGCTACGAGGACGCGTCGAGCTTCGAGGACCTCGAGACCGGCGAGCAGATTCCCGTGGTGCCGCAGTCGCTCGTGAAGGAATATCGACAGATGATCCAGGCGCACATCGCGGCGCTGACGACGAGGTTCTCGGAGCACCGGATCGACTACACCGTCCTCAACACGGCGGAGCCGCTCGATCGCGCGCTGTTCAGCTATCTTTCCTCGCGAAGCGCGTCATCGAATTTCCGTCGCTGATGTTCGTGCGGCGGATTCCCTATCAGTCCGTGCGCCGGCGCCGCATCCGCCACTGGGGCCTGCTGCTGCTGCGCGCCGCCGCGATCGCGCTCATCGTCGCCGCGTTCGCGCGGCCGTTCCTGCGCCAGGGCGCGACGGCCGCCGCCGCCATCGGCGGCGCGCGAGAGATCGTCGTCCTCCTCGACGACTCGGCGAGCATGGGCTACGGCGATCACTGGGCGCGCGCGCAGGACGCGGCGCGCTCCGTCGTCCGCGGCATGACGCCGAGCGATCGCGCCACGCTCGTCTTGTTCGGGCGGAACGCCGAGGAAAACATGCGCGCCACCGCCGATCGCACGCGCCTCGAGGCGGCGATCACGCGCAGCAAGGTGAGCTCCGGCGCGACGCGCTTCGGCCCCGCGCTGAAGCTCGCGGAGAGCATCCTGGGCCGATCGCCGATCAAGCGGCGCGAGGTCGTCCTCATCAGCGACTTCCAGCGCGCCGGCTGGACCGGATCGGAGGAAGTGCACTATCCCGACGGCATGACGATCACCGCGGTCTCCGTCGCGTCGCCAAAGACCGCGAACCTCGCGGTGCCGTCGGTGAGCTTCGCGCGCGCGTCGTTCTCCGGGCAGGAGCGCATCACCGTCACCGCCGGCCTGAGCAACAAGGGCGACGACGCGGTGCGCGACGTGCCGGTGACGCTGACGATCGACGGGCACGAGATTCAGACCGAGCGCGCGAGCGTCGCCGCGCACGCGTCGGGATCGGTCACCTTCACGCAGTTCACGCTCACCGGCCCGAACGCCCGCGGATCGATCCACGCCGGCGCCGATCCGATGCCGGCCGACAACAACTTCCACTTCGTCGTCGCGCCGAGCGCGCCGGTGTCGCTCGCGCTCGTCGACGCCGGCGACCGGTCCGCGTCGAGCCTCTTCCTCGCCAAGGCGCTCGCGATCGGCACGACGCCGACCTTCCAGGTGGAATCGGTCGCGGCGACGCGCATGACGCCGGCGGCATTCGACAAGCGATCGGTCGTCGTGCTGAACGACACGATGTTCCCGCCCGCGGCGGGCGGCGGCGTGCTCAAGCGCTTCGTCGAGCGCGGCGGCGGCCTCCTCGTGATCACCGGCGAGCACACGACGTGGCCGCAGGGCGAAGCCGATCTCCTGCCGGGCCGCCTCGGCGCGACGATCGATCGCACGAGCGGGCGCAGCGGCACGCTCG